>CAYPSH010000165.1:2201-4339 GCA_964413445.1 uncultured Acetatifactor sp. | reverse complement strand
AAAAGATTTGTCTCCTGCTCCATTATGAAAGGACTTTCAAGACTATGGGAAAAGATCAGAATTTATGCAGGGAAGATTTTCAGGATTTTGCAATCGGGGAGTTTCCTTATGACCCGGAGCATACGGCCACGGGCGAGTATCACTATATTGTGGAGGAGGGGTATCGGGGCAGATGGACGGATCAGGTCTGCAACTACACCTACAACGGAACAGGACCCAGCTGGCTGATCACGGAGCTGGACGGGAAGCACTATATGGAATCCATGAGGATTGAGAAGAACAGGCCGCACAGGATGTTCCCGACTCTGGAGACCGGGGAGCACTTCTGGGCGGATTACCGGGTGTCGGCAAAGGTGCAGAGACTGTCACAGAAGGGGATGGCAGGAATTGCCTTCTGCATGAACAACAGCATAGACACGCTGGTCTTTGTCCTCAAAGACAGGGACAGGGCCGAGCTGCATTACAGACATAAGGAAGAGCTTATCGTGCTTGCCTCTGCGGAGTATGTGCATAACTGTGATAGCGCTTACATATTATCGGTGGATTGTAATGGAAATAGTGTGGAATGTTTTATCAACGGGGAAAAAATTCTGGAGGCGCAGACAGATCTTTCGGCGAGGGGAGGCAAGATCGGGATCACGGCGGACTGCCCCACAAGGTTTACGGATGTGGAGGCTTTTGTGACGGAGGAGGAAGGCAGACGGATCCGGAGCCGCAAAGAAAAAGCTCTGGAGAGAGAGGCAGCCGAGATGCAGTCTCATCCGGCAATGAAGCTGTGGAAGAAGATTGACTTAAAGAATTTCGGCACCTCCAGGCAGATCCGGTTCGGGCATCTGACTGGTACCAAAGAGTGGTTTGTGGTGCTGGCGCAGATGCAGAAGAGGGTGAGCCGGGACGCATACGGCTTTATCAGCTGTCTCACGGCAATTGATCTCGACGGCAATGTCCTGTGGCAGCTGGGTGAGCCCTCTGAGAACAGCAGGAAGCTGGGAAAGGTATCTGCGGATATGCCCTTTCAGGTCTATGACATTGACGGGGATGGCTGTGACGAGGTGATCGTCGGCTGGAATTTTGAGATCCGGATCCTGGACGGGCGCACCGGAAAGGTGAAGAAAGCGGCAAAGACGCCCCTGTCGGACGATGACGACAGCACGATCATCGGAGTGCCCTTCAACACCTATGCCTTTGAGCGCATCAACCCGGATGGCATCCGCATCTGTAATTTCCGCGGGAAGGAGAGACCGGCGGACATTCTGATCAAGGACAGATATTGCAGGGTTTATGCGCTGGACGAGGATCTGAATCTCATGTGGAAATTCAAAAGCGACAAGAATACAGGACATTGTCCTCTGCCTGTGGACATCAACGGAGACGGACGGGATGAAGTGCTTGTGGGATACAATATGCTGAGCGCTGACGGGGAGAAGCTGTGGACCTATCCCATCACGGCTGACCACACGGATGAGATCGTCATGGGGAAATTCCGCGGGGATGACAGGGGATATTTTGCCTGTGTATCCGGGACGCAGGGCTTCTTTATCGGCGACTTCGAGGGAAATATCGTGGCGCGTGACCGGATCGGGCATGCACAGAGAGTCAGTGTGGCAAACTATTGTAAGGACAGAGAGGGCTTTGAAATCGCGGTGACCAACTTCTGGGGGCATCAGGGCGTGATCTATCTCTACGATGCGGACGGCAATCAGATCTGGGAGATGGAGAACGAGATGAACGGAAATCTGGTGACGCCGGTCAACTGGGACGGAACCGGGGTGGAGATGATCCTCACAAATGCTGATCCGAAAAAGGGAGGTCTGCTGACCGGCGGGGGAGTGCGAGGGGTGGCTTTCCCCGATGACGGACATCCCACGCTTTGTCTGGAAGCAATCGACCTTTGCGGGGATGAGAGGGAGGAGCTTGTCTGCTGGGACTACGAGAGCATGTACATCTACACCCAGGAGGACAATCCGAAGCCCCAGACCTATCATCCGGTGAAATTCCCCGGATACAATGCCTCTAACTACCGGGGAGAGTACGCCTATCCGGATGAAAGCTATCTGGATTTTTCACAGAAGTAAGTGCATGGAAAACGGTGACATGTTTTCTGAAAACGTGGTATCATCGTATGAGAAAGTTAAGGA
>CAYPSH010000165.1:0-2101 GCA_964413445.1 uncultured Acetatifactor sp. | reverse complement strand
AGCGAAAAAAGGGAAGGGATGGAAAAGTATGATCAACAGGAAGGAACTCATTGACAGTCACAATCCTGTTCTGCAGAAGGCTGACATCGATTCGGCGCTGACAGTGGGAAACGGCGAACTTGCCTTTACGGCGGACATCACGGGACTGCAGACCCTGTACCGGGAGTACGATGCGCTGCCGCTCTGCACCATGGCGCAGTGGGCATGGCACACAAAACCCGTGAGCGAGAGCAGATATGCCTACACACTGGAGGATCTGGTGATGACCGAGTACACGGATGCACGTGGACGAAAGGTTGTCTATCCGAAAAAAAAGATGCCGGGCAATGAGGAGGTCTACGACTGGCTGCGAGAGAATCCTCACAAGCTGAACCTGGCAAGGATCCGCTTCCTGTACTGCGGGCAGGAGATCCGCATCGGGCAGATCACTGCGTGCAGGCAGGAGCTGAAGCTGTACGAGGGGATTCTGGAAAGTGAATTTGTGCTGGACGGCAAAGTATGTCATGTGAAGACGGCCTGCCACAATGAGGGCAGGGACATGCTGGGATTTGAGATAGAGAGCGAAGCCCTGAGAGAGGGAAAACTGACGGTGGAGATCAGTTTCCCGTACGGCTCCCCCGACATCACGGCCTCCGACTGGGACAGCGCTGCCCTCCACAAAACCGAGACCGTAAAGACAGAGGAAGATGTTACGCTGCTCCGACGGACGCTGGACAGGGATATCTATTTTATCGGTGTCAGGGCGGATGCAGAGACGGTTGTGTCACCTGGGGAGCACCGCGTGACAGTAAAGACATCATCGGGCAGTTTGAAGCTGTCCGTTGCCTTCGGCAAAAGAGAAGAGGACGCAGTGCCTGAAAATGTTGGCGAGATCCTGGAAGCCAGCAGGCGGGGCTGGAAAAATTTCTGGGAGAAGGGCGGCATCATACGCCTGAGCCAGAGTAAGGACAAGAGAGCGAAAGAGCTCGAGAGGCGGATCATCCTGTCCCAGTATCTGATGGCAGTCAACTCTGCCGGTTCCACGCCGCCTCAGGAGACAGGTCTGACCTGCAACAGCTGGTACGGGAAGATGCATCTGGAAATGTATCTCTGGCATTGTGCGTGGCTCCCCCTCTGGAATCACTGCGATCTGCTGGAGAGGAGTCTTAAGTGGTACAGGGAGCATCTGCCGCAGGCGCGCGAAAATGCTGCCCGCAACGGCTATAAGGGAGCCAGATGGCCGAAGATGATCGCCACGGAGGGCATCGACTGCCCGTCGCCGATCGCACCGCTTCTTGTCTGGCAGCAGCCCCACATCATCTACATGCTGGAGATGATGTACAGAAGAGAGAAAACGAGGGCGATCCTGGAAGAAAACTGGCAGGTCGTGAAGGAAACGGCTGATTTCATGGCTGACTTTGCGGTGTGGAATCAGCAGAAGGGCTGCTATGAAATCTGCGCGCCGGTGATACCGGTGCAGGAGTGCCACAGCGAGACGGATGTGAAAAACCCTGCCTTTGAGGTAGAATACTGGAGGGAGACCCTGAAGACAGCGGCGAAGTGGGCGGAGAGACTGGGCGTTACACCTGACAAAAAGTGGTTGGAGGTGTCAGATCACATGGCATCTCCTGCCGTGGAGAACGGGGTGTATCTGGCTCATGAAAACTGCAGCGAAACCTTTACGCAGTTCAACAAGGACCACCCCTCCATGCTGGGCGCCTACGGACTGATCGACAGCGACAGGATTGACAGAGAGGCCATGGGCGAGACCCTGCACCTGGTGGAGAAGTGCTGGGACTACACCACCCTCTGGGGATGGGATTTTGCACTGATGGCCATGACGGCTGTGAGGCTGGGTGAGCCGGAAAAGGCAATTGAACTGATCTTAAAAGACACCTTCAAAAACTGTTATGTGGCAAGCGGCAACAACAAGCAGATCGGCAGGAAGGATCTGCCCCTGTATCTGCCCGGCAACGGATCGCTTCTTCTGGCGGCTGCCATGATGACAGCAGGGTATGAGGGCTGCGGGCGGACCACGCCGGGCTTCCCGGACGACGGACAGTGGGTGGTGGAGTACGAGAACATCGATCCGCTGCCGTGACAGGTCCGGACAGCCCGCGGC
>CAYPSH010000164.1:0-4359 GCA_964413445.1 uncultured Acetatifactor sp. | reverse complement strand
TCATTAATCTGGAAAAAAGCTTCGGTGAGACAAAAGTGCTCCGCGGCATCAACGCCACTATTGACAAGGGCGACATCGTTGTGGTGATCGGCCCCTCCGGCTCCGGGAAAAGCACGTTTCTGCGCTGCTTAAACTGTATGGAAGATCCCACCGGAGGCCAGATCATTTTCAACGGTGTGGACATCGCCGACATGAAGGTGGATATCAACCTGCACAGAAGGCATATGGGAATGGTGTTCCAGCACTTCAATCTGTTCAACAACAAGACGGTGATCGACAATATCATGCTGGCGCCTGTCTATCTGCAGTGCAGGGATTTAAGCAGGGCAAAGCGCCATAACGCCCTTGCCGGAGCAGCCAATCTGTTCCGAAAAGAGAAGATAGAGTTTGTCCCCGTCACAGGGGATAAGGCCTCCGTCAGGAGGCAGGCCAGAGAGGATGCTTACACTCTGTTAAAGCGCATCGGGCTTGAGGACAAGGCAGATGTCTATCCCTCCACCCTGTCCGGCGGTCAGAAGCAGAGAGTTGCAATTGCCCGTGCCTTGGCCATGAATCCGGACGTGATCCTCTTCGATGAGCCCACCAGCGCCCTTGACCCGGAGATGGTCGGCGAGGTGCTGGATCTGATGAAAAATCTGGCAAAAGAGGGAATGACCATGATCATCGTCACCCATGAGATGGGCTTTGCCAGAGAGGTGGCGAACAAGGTGTTCTTTATGGACGAAGGTCAGATATTAGAGAGCGGCACGCCCGCAGAGGTCTTCGGAGATCCGAAGAATCCAAGACTCAGAGAGTTCCTCTCCAAGGTGTTGTAAAATTTTGCCCCTTTCAAAGTAGAAAAAGATTTGCTATGCTTATTTGGATGGAAAATCTTTTTTGAAATGAAGGGGGCATTTTTGTGGAATTTTGTATTGGCAGGGAGCACCCCTGCAAGGTGGTCCTGGGAGAGAAGGAACCGGAAGCGGTTCAGATAGCCGCCGAAAACTTAAGGCAGGATTTGATAAAAGTGTTTGGCGCGCGAGTTTTTTGCGCGGAGAAGGATGGCACAAAAATCCCGGACCGTGGGAGCATGACAGGCGTCACGGAAATCCGGATACAGACCATTCCGGGCCGGGACGGCTGGAACAGCCATAAAGAGGCGTACCGGCTGGAAGTCAGGGGAGGCAGTCTCTTTATTTCGGGAAGTGACAGGAGAGGCACCATTTACGGCATCTATGAGTTCTGCGAGAGGATCGGCGTATCTCCCTGGTACTTCTGGGCGGATGTCCCGGTGAAAAAGAAGACGGAATATGTGCTGGAGGAGGGCTTCCTGAAGACAGATCATCCCTCCGTGGAGTACAGAGGGATCTTTATCAATGATGAGGAGGAGCTGGAAGCCTGGGTGAAAAACCGGATGGGCGAGGAGACCATCGGGGTAAAGACCTACGAGAAGATTTTTGAACTGCTGCTGCGTCTGAAGGCAAATTATATCTGGCCGGCCATGCATGTAAATTCCTTTAATGTCAAACGGGAGAACGGCGCCCTTGCGGAGAGGATGGGGATCGTGGTGGGTACCTCCCACTGCGACATGCTGATGCGCTCCAACAACAGGGAGTGGAGACCGTGGCTGGAGAAAAAGGGCTACACGCAGGTGGAATATGATTATTCCCTTCCCGGCCGGAACAGAGAGATCTTACAGGAGTACTGGAGAGAGAGCGTGGAGCAGAACAGGGAATTTGAGGTCTGCTATACTCTGGGCATGCGCGGCATCCACGACTCCGGCTTTGAGACAAGAGCCTTTGATTCTCTGGAAGGGGAAGAATTAAAGAGGGCAAAGATCGGCCTCCTGCAGCAGGTCATGGAGGATCAGAGGGAGATTCTGAAGACAACCCTCGGGCATCTGCCCCTTATGACCTTTGTGCCCTACAAGGAGGTGCTGCCGCTGTACGACGGCGGCCTTAAGGTCCCGGAGGACATCACGCTTGTCTGGTCCAACGATAACTATGGTTATATCCGCCGTTACCCCTCTAAGGAGGAGCAGGAGAGAAGCGGCGGGAACGGGATCTATTACCACAATTCCTACTGGGCGCCCCCCGGAATGAGTTATGTGTTCCTCTGCTCCATCCCCCTGGCCCACACGGCGTATGAGCTTCGCAAGGCTTACGGGGAGGGCATCAGAAAACTCTGGGTGATCAACACAGGGGCCATGAAACCTCTGGAGCAGGAGATTGAATTTTTCCTGCGCCTTGCCTGGGAAGTGGGAAAGGAAAATGCGCTGACGGAGGATGTGGATGCCTATGCGGAGGACTGGATCGACCGCAATTTCTCCGGCGGCATCGGCAGAGAGACGGCAGGCCTCTTAAATGATTTCTCCCAGCTCACCAATGTGCGCAAGCTTGAAATGATGGAGCAGAATGTATTCTCCCAGACGTCCTACGGGGACGAGGCTGTGACGCGCATCCACGAATACGAGAGACTGTTTGCGGCGGGCAACCGGATCTATGAGGGACTCCCCGAGGAGGAGAGGGCGGCGTTCTTTGAACTGGTCCTGATGCGGATCCATGCGGCGTACTTTACCAATCTCGCCTATTACTATGGGGACAGAAGTACCCTGGCTGTGAAGTACGGCAGGCAAAAGGCGGCAGCGGAGTACGTGAAGCGGACAAGGGCGCTGGAGGATGCCAGACGGCGGATGATCTTATACTACAATACGGTGATGCTCGGCGGAAAATGGAAGGGCATTTTAAATCCGGAGGGCTTCCCGCCGCCAAGGGCTGCGATGCTGCCTGCCTGCACACCGCCCCTTGGGCTCAGTGAGATCCAGGGGAAAAAAGAGGCCGCCGTGACGCTGTGGAATGAGGAGGAGAAGCTTACCTTTGTCACTCCCGGCGGAAAGTGGTTTGAGATCGGCTGCAGAGGCGCAGAAAAGATAGAATTTGCGGTCCGGGCACCGGAGTGGCTGAGGCTGTCACAGTATGAGGGCAGCACGGAGACAGAGGCGCGCGTGGCGGTGTGTGTGGATGAGATCCATGAGGACAGGCAGGGAACGATCATCGTGACGGAGAAAGACCTGGGGAGGATTGCGGAAATCCCGGTGGAGATCAGAAAGCTTCCTGTGTCGGAGGCTGCCTGTGAGGACGGCGGGCTTTTGTATGTGCGGGCGGAAGATGCGGAAAGCCTGCCCGGATCTTTTCGCAAAATCCCGCGGGTCGGCAGAGGCGGCGGAGCGCTGGTGGAATATTGCGGGGAAAATGCCGGGAACAGCTCCGGGGGCCTGTCTTACAGGATAGTTCTTACTTCCTCCGGAGAATTCCTGATGGAGATCCACAGATTTCCTTCCTTAAATTCCGTTGGGAGGATCCGGATCGGCGTCTCACTGGACGGCGGGGAGATCCTGACGGCGGAAACGGTGAGCCGGGATGAGCACCTTGGCAATTGGCAGGACAATGTGCGCAACAATGTGGACAGGATCTGTGTAAGCCTTCCCTATGCGGGAGCAGGGGAGCATACGGTCACCTTTTACGGGATAGACAGGTATTTTGCCTTCTCGGGCTTTGCGATTTACACAGGGGAAAGAAAGCAGAACAACCTGGCAGGCGCCGCGTCACGGGGAGACCAGAGACTGCCGCTTCCCTTTGATGCGGAAGCGTTTGCAAAAGCCTTTTACGGAGAGATCCCGCTCGGTCCCAGACCTGTGGAATATGCCCGGGTGGAGAGGGAGACAGACACTCTGGTGGCGGCGGACTTCATCGGACAGGAGGAAGAGTACGCGGAAAAAGTGGATGTGTCCTTTTATCTGGAAAAAAGGGAATCAGCCTTTCCTGAGACGGACGGGAGTATCCGGATAGATGCCGCCACTGTGCTCTCGGACAGTGCATCTGCACACACGGAAGGGGCGGGATGGAGTTATGTGAGCTCAGAGTCCTACGGCAGGAGCGGACTTGCCATGTACCTTCCGGCTCTGACGCAGGAGACATCAGAGGCAGGGACGGGACTGCACTACCGGATCGCCTGTACCGGCGGAGCCTATACCCTGTGGCTGCTTGCCATGTTCGGCAGAAAGGAGGAATCCTGTTTTGCAGTCGGCGTGGATGGCGGGCGGCTGGACGAGTCCGGGATTTACAATCAGGGCAGCCTGTGGAGATACGAGGCGGAGCAGATCTACAGATGGGTTCCGGCGGCGAAGCTTGAACTTACAGAGGGACAGCACGATTTGGCCCTTTACAGCCTGGGCGCGGGCCTTCGGATCGACAGACTCTACCTGACGAAGGGCAGTGAGCGGCCGCCTATGGACTCTGAGTGGGTAAGATAGAGTTCGAATGACATAAAAAGAGCCAGAGGTGTTAATCTCTGGCTCCAGACCGCCCACGATATTGCGCC
>CAYPSH010000163.1:2607-4395 GCA_964413445.1 uncultured Acetatifactor sp. | reverse complement strand
AAAAAACTGGCAGAGTTTAGCTCTGCCAGAGTCTTATGGTCTCAATAAGTCTCGATTTGTACCGATCCTGCATGCCGGATATTAACTCCAGCAGCTCGTTGTCCAACGCGGTAGATTTGTACTCCGGTTCCACACGACCAATCAGGGAATCCAGGGACACGTTCATTAACCTGGCATAATACATCAGGATTCGGAGAGACATCGCTGTTCTGTTATTCTCCACGTTGCTGATATAGCCGGGGGTGACATTGAGGGCGTTGGCAACCTCTGCCTGTGTGAGCTTCATCTTGATACGTAAATCCTTAATCTGGCTGCCAAGGTTTTCAAATTCTTCGTCACGCATATTAAATTTCCTCCCGAGTAAAAAAACTAGTTCTGTCAGTTCTTAGTATATACCAAAAGGAATAGAAAAGAAAGCATTTTTTCTAATATATTATCATTTTTTTAGTATACTAAAAAAGAGTGGCATTCTCGGCCCCTTTGAGGTAGGATAAGATTATGACTTGGTTCATAGGTCTTTCACCAATTGCGACTGATTTATGATCCTTGAATCTTGTTGCTTATACAGTATATCGACTATGCCGGGGAAATATTTAGGATTCTCCGAAAAAACTTTTTGAGGTTTCCGGCAGGCAGGACAGGTGCAGCCGATCGGAGAGTGCGATACAGAAAGGCATACAAAAACGGAGATCGCTATGAAAAATTACAGGCTTCTTTTGGAGTATGACGGAACCAGATACTATGGCTGGCAGAGACAGCCCAACCAGACAACCATACAGGGAAAGCTGGAGAATGTGCTTTCCCTGATGTGCGGGACTGAGGTGGAGGTGATCGGCGCCGGACGCACGGACAGCGGGGTACATGCAAGGGGGATGACAGCCAATGTCCATCTGGATACGGAGCTTACCGCCGAAGAGATCAGGGACTATTTAAACCGCTATCTTCCGGACGACATCGCGGTGTTAAAGGTCAGCGAGGCCTCGCCGAGATTTCATGCCCGCTACAATGCCGTGGGGAAGACCTATTGCTACACCTGCTTTGACGGGGAGGTAAAGCCCGTCTTTGACAGGAAATATTACACCAGGCTTGAGGAAAAGCCGGACCTGGAGCGGATGCGGCAGGCGGCTGAGATCCTTGTGGGGGAGCACGACTTTCGGAATTTTTGCGTGAACCCCAGAATGAAAAAATCCACCGTCCGGCTTGTGGACAGGATCGCCATCGAGCGGGAGGGCGGCTACATCCGCTTTACCTTCCACGGCACGGGATTTCTGCAGAATATGGTGCGGATCATGGTGGGGACGCTCCTGGAGGTCGGCATGGGCAGGATGAGCGCTGAGCAGGTACGGACTGCCCTGGAAAATCCCGAGAGGCAGAAGGCGGGTCCCACAGCCCCCGCCCAGGGCTTGTGTCTGATGGAAGTAGACTATTGACAGGGGAAAGACGGGCGCAGGAAACGCTTTGATCAGCGTTTCCGTAAAAATAGGAGGCAGACGAAAAAATGGAAGCGTTGATTTTGATCCTGGCGGCAGCAGGGATAGCTTTTGCGGACCTGCACATCAAAGCTTTGGTTGAGCGGTACAAGCCTTTGGCGGGCAAGGCAGAGAAGGAGCGCAGGATCCTGGGCGGCAGACTGATCCTGAGGCGGCATCACAACCGGGGAGTCATGCTGAACTTCGGGCAGAACAGACAGAGACTGGTGGCGGCCCTCTCCGTGGCGCTGACCGCCGTGACGGCCGTCCTGTTCCTTTTAAGCCTCGGGCAGAAGGGAAACCGCCTCCTAAAGACGGG
>CAYPSH010000163.1:0-2507 GCA_964413445.1 uncultured Acetatifactor sp. | reverse complement strand
AAGATGTTTTCCCGGATCCCGTCGCAGAGGCCGAAAGCGACGCTCTCCTCCGCATTCATGTAGTGGTCGTAGGAGGTCGCCCGGTTGATCTCCTCGAGAGTCTTTCCGGTGTGCTTTGCCAGGATCGCGTTGGTGATCTCCCTCGTCTTTAAGATGGATTCGGAAATGTTTGCGATGGAGGTGGCGGAGCCGGAGACCCCGTCCGTGACCAGGGGCTCGTGGATCATTGTCTTGGAGTGGGGCAGGATGAAGCGGTGCCCCTTTTTTCCGCTTGCGAGGATGATGGCAGCCATGCTGGCGGCCATGCCGGTGCAGTACATGTTGACCGGAACCGATATCGACTGAAGGACATCGTAGAGCAGAAGCCCCGCATTCACGCTCCCGCCGGGGCTGTTGATGTAAAGGTTCACGGGTTCCGGGGATTCGTCTGCCAGATATATGAGCTGCGCGATCAGAAGATTTACGCTGCTGTCGTCAATTGTTCCGTTTAAAAAGATTCTGCGGTGCTTTAAATGCCGTGCCCCTAAGGGGATGGTGTCGGAGCCTCTGTTTGTCTCTTCTTCAAATCCGATCGTCCAGATATTTTCCATTTTTGTTACCTGCCTTTCTGATGATCTGTGCAGTTGTTCAGATTTCGTTTTTGTGAACAGTTATCATGCTATCAAAAAAATGCGCGCATGTCTCTCAACCTGTAGTTGCTTTTTTGCCGGGGGAACTTAGGGTATGCTGAGACAGAAGTCAGGAAAACCATTCGAATCATTCAATGAAAAAGAAAGGCATGATATATGATCGGAAAAATAAAAAAAGATGATCTGATCCTTGCAGACGGACAGTACTACAGCAGGAATTGCTATGAGACAAAGCTCAACAACAACGTCCTTGTGGTGGGGTGCCCCGGCTCCGGGAAGACCCGCAGCATCGTGACGCCGAACATCCTCCAGGCCAGCGGAAGCTACATCATCTCTGACCCGAAGGGAAACCTCTACGATCAGTACTCGGATTACCTTCTCAGCCGGGGCTATAAGGTGATGCTTCTGAACTTTGACGAGCCGAAGTGTTCCATGCATTATAACTTTTTCTCCTATATCAGAAGCGAGAAGGACATCGTCAAGATCGCGCACATGCTCATGGCGGACAGCAACGGGAAGTTCACAGGGCAGGATCCCTTCTGGGACAGGGCGGGGGAAATCCTCATAAGCAGCATCATCGCCTATCTCTGGGAATTCAGACCGGCAGAAGAGCAGACGATTGAATCGATCCTGAAGCTTGTGGCCTGCTGTCAGGTCAACGAAAGCGGGTCGGATCCGAATTCTCCCCTCGAGCGCATCATGGGGGCGGTGGGAAAGAAGAATCCCAACTCCTTTGCCTACAAGCAGTACCAGAAGTTCCGCATAGGTGCTTCCCGCACCCTGAAATCCATATTGATCACGGCTGTCAGCAAGCTCGGAAGGTGGGATTTCGACGAGCTGAATGAGATGATGTCGACCGACGACATGGACATCTCCTCGATCGGGATGCAGAAGACCGCAGTGTTTGTGGTGGTCAGCGACACGGACCGCTCCATGGACGACCTGGTGAACCTGTTTTACACCCAGGCCATCAATGAGCTCTGTTACCAGGCGGATCACTTCTGCCAGGGCAACAGACTCCCGCTTGAGGTCAGATTCATTCTGGATGACTTCGCCACCAACTCTAAGATCGACGAGTTCCCCAGGATCATCTCCAGCGTCCGCTCCAGGGGCATCTCCACGATGCTCATGATCCAGGCGGAGTCGCAGCTGAGGCAGGGCTACGGAAACGATGCCGACACCATCATCGCCGGCTGCGACACTTATATCTACCTGGGCGGGAACGATCTGGACACCGCTGAGAAGGTGGCGAGACGCTGCAACCTGCCGGTGAGCAAAATCCTCTGGATGCCGGTGGAGACCAGCTGGATCTTCCGCCGCGGGCAGCAGCCGGTCAACGCGCAGAACTTCGACCTGGACGAGTACTTAAAGTACATGCACATCAGGCCAGCTGAAAAGCTGGCAAGCTAAAAGCAGCTGCGGGAGGATTCCCGCAGCTGCCGCTGTAAAATCTTGAAGATACATCTGAAACTGAAAAAGGAAGCGCTGATGGAAGCGTTCCCTCAGAGATCGCGCTCCTCGCTTCCCACGAGGATGTCGTCTACTCTCACGTGGAAGAGGGCGCTCAGCGCAAAAAGGTTATCCACACTCGGGAGGCATTCTCCCTTGTGCCATTTGCTGTAGGCCTGCGCACTCACATCAAGTGCGTCACACACATCACTGATCCTCAGATTGTTTGCCTTTCTGAGTTCGTGGATCCTGTCTCCGGTTGCAGCCGGATCTAATACTGGATAATTGAATGCTGTCATAATCCCGATACCTCCTGTTTTATTTCAACCTATTGGTAACGGGAACAACAGACGTGCATCCCAATTATTCAATTGTTCAGGCAATGCAAGTTATGCACCGACTGAATGATTTCTGATATATAAATATACA
>CAYPSH010000162.1:0-4401 GCA_964413445.1 uncultured Acetatifactor sp. | reverse complement strand
CAAAAGCATTCTGCCGTGTCAGCCCTTCCTTTTCCAGCATGGTCTTAAGTACCTGCGCATCTGTCGTCACATCGAAGGCAGTATCCCTGAGCATCCTGCCCAACAATTCCTCAAAGGCGGCATTGATGGTGTCCAGCGTCTTTTCGATCTCCGCCTTTGCCTCCAGGATATCCTCCCCCTGGGCGCTCATGTTGTCAAACTTCTCATAGGCTTCCACAAGCTTCAGCGTGGTTGGGAGATAATAGTTCATAAACTTCTTCATCTGCGGCATCTGTTCCGGATGCGCCTTCAAGCCCTCAAAGATTTCCTTCAGCAGATTTTCCAGCCGGAAAAGCTTTGCGGAAATCTCCTCCCCGGGAATATTGTCGTTCATATTTCTCAGCTTCCGGATGCACTCCTGTCCCTCTGCGATCATTGCATCCAGACCGCTGTCTGTCTTTTCCTGTTGTGTCTGCGCCGCCTCATTCGGTGAGGCAGCCCCGCTTTCCTTCGCCGATGCGGAAAGCTTTTCCTGCTCGTAAGCCCTCTTCTGCTTCTCCAGCTTCAGATACTCGCCGTAGATCTTATTGTCGAGCATCAGACAGGACTCCTGCACATCCAGATGTCCCTCCGGGAAAATTCCGACGGCCAGCATCTTCTTTACATCCTTTCGGACAAACTCCTCGGAGCGATTGCTGAACCTGGCCAGCTCATCCAGATTGCTGTAATGATTATTTCCGGCAAGCTCCACATATTTCCGGGCGCGGCGAAGGCGCTGCCTCTTTCCCCGGCCTGCGTAGATCATGCCCGCAAAGATAAGAAAGAACATCAGGCAGATCAGAAAAGAGCTCACCTCCCGCTCCTGTCCGAACAGCCCTATAAACAGCACGAGCACAGAGATTCCCATGGGCACTGCCAAAATCCACCCGAAGATTCGGAGCAGGACACCCGAAACCCTGCCGACATTCACAAAGGGGACTCTGCGGGCAGCCTGGGCCGCAGCCTGCTCCCTCGCCTTCTCCTCCTGCATGCGTCTTCTTTCTCTTGTGGCCTGCGCCATCTGCTCCGTGCGGTTTGTGCCGCCCAGTCCCTCGGAGACTGCCTGTCCGACCTTTGCGGTCATATCCTTTACGGACACCGTCACCGCATCTCCGAATTCCCGGAAATTTCCGGTCTGCAGCGCATCCTCAACAGCCCCCCGGATTTCCTCTCCGATACTTTCCCACGATTTATCAGCACCCATTGCCCTTGTCCTCTGCGATTTATAAAACTACGTCATTTTTCAAACTATTATCCCATAAATACAGCCTTATGGCAAGGTATCATTTAAAAAAATCGTGACCGCCATGACAAAAAAGGAAAGTCAGATTATCGTCAAACCATTTCATTTTTTCGCTGTCCGCATATTTTCTTGCGGTGAAGTACAGCGCTCCCTCCGATATGTCTTCTCCCATCAGGGCTCTGCCCACCGCTTCCACTGTCTCCTCGCTGACCTTCGCCTTTTCCAGCCGCCCGTCCGCCACAGGGGAAAACTGCGTCACACCGTTTTCACACTGGAAAACCACCTCTGTCACAGTATCCGGGAATTTCTCACTGTTCACCCGGTTCAGGACCACATTTGCCACCAGAAGCTTTCCGTCTTCATCCTCCCCGCCTGCCTCCGCCTCCACGATCTTAAGGAGCACCTCCAGTTCCTCGTCCTCCATCTCATACAGCGGCTGCTGCTCCACGATCTGATAATCTACCACCCGCTGTCCGGATACCGCAACATCTGCGATGCCGATCCCCACGCTCTCGCCGTCTTCCCCGGAGGCAGTCTCAACGCTTTCCCCGCCCTCGCCTTCCGCTGCCTTCCTCTCCAGATCCTTCAGTTCCAGCCGGAGCATGGCGACCGGCTGCGAGGCGATCTGCGCTGCGTCAACCTCCCTGACGCAGACAAACGCGGACATCCAGACAAAGCTCCCCGCCAGGAGCAAGCTCATTGCCTTTTTATACATTTTTCCTCTCCATCCCCGCACCGCTTTGGTGCGGCAAGCTTTGGGGCAGGCGAAAGCCTCCTACCGTCAGGAGAAAGCACAACGCCTGTCCGATATATCAGTATATGATGGGAAATTGAAAAATATATCCCGAAATGATATACTTATAAAAAGCACAGAAAACCCTTTTGAACGTATTGTCGCAGGACGGGAAAGAGAGGGAAAGGTTGGAAAAGACAAAGCAGACTTCCGAAAAGAATTATCCCCGCTATGAAGGTGTCTCCCCCGCTTTGAAAAAAAACGGCGAGGTTTATTTTCGCGCCTCCCTGACCAGAAAGCGCAAGCACATCAGCCTCGGCAGCTTTTCCGAGGCCTCCGGCGCACATGCCGCTTACCTGGAGGGCATGCGGCTTCTGGATGACCGTTCACTCTCGCCGGAAAGCTATCAGAGCTCCTCTCCCCTCTCCTTTGAAAAATGGATCTCCCTCATCAATTTCAGGGACAACGGGATCTATTTCAGCAATCCCATCTATATTGGCCGGAGACTTTTTTATTACTATCTCTCCCCGGTGAAGGTGTTGAAATTCGACCTTGACGATTTGTTCTATTTCTCCTCCCACAAGATCATGTGCAGGGGAAACCACTATTTTGTGGCGGACTATGGTCTGCAGGTCAGCATCCCCTCCCGCTACGGCATCAAGCCCTACGCCAGAGAAGGAAAGGACTTTCGCTTTATCAACGGAGATCCTCTGGATTTCCGCCGCGAAAATCTGGAGATCATGAACATTTACCAGGGGCTCAGCCGCGAAATAAAAAACGGACAGTACCTTTATACTGTCCGCATCCACGTCAGAGGAAATTATCTGGTCGGCCGCTACACAGATGAGACTGAGGCAGCCATTGCCTACAACAAAGCCATCGATGTGCTTGTCAGAAACGGAGTCACCAAAATGTACACTCCTAATTATATAGACGGGCTTTCTCCCAGAAAATATGCCGAAATCTACACAAACCTGAAGATCTCGCCCAAAATTCTGGCCTACCGTCCGTGACACTGCAGCTATTTTTCGGAGTAGTCGATAAAGCTGATGTTCATATCGGCGTACCCCACGATCCCGTCCACAGACCCCTCCAGGCTGTACTGCCACATGGTAAACTGATAAGGGTAATCCGGGATATCCGTCTGCTGGGAAAGCCAGACATCATACGCTGTCAGCTTCGACATATCTATCTGCTTGATCAGCCATTCCTTGTTGCCGTAGATCACGGTCTTATACCCGGCGGCGGAGATCGTATCCAAAAAAGCCTTGGCGATATCCGTTTTCTCCGAGCGGCTTAAGTCATCCGTCCGCGCCGTATCATTCTCAATGCGTTCCATATCATAGGCGACCGGATAGGAAATCTGATATTCCCCCAGATTTTCCAGCACCATATTGGCCTCCTCGACGGCTTCCTCCTTCGAGACTGCCTGCGAGAAGAAGTAGACGCCGACCTCCAGACCGGCATCCGTGGCGCGCTTCAGGTTGTCGCTGAAATAATCGTCGAGGATCAACTGCCCTGTTCCGTAGCCTCTTGCTCCCACCCGGAGCATCACAAAATCGATCCCCGCCTTTTTCACCTTCACAAAGTCAACATAGTCCTGAAACTTGGAGATATCTACCCCCGTATAGGAGACCTGCTTGCCGTCCACGTAGTACTTCATGATGTCGGACTGGCACACCAGTTTTGTAAAATCGTACTCATTCTTTGGCAGATAAGGGCTGATCAGCACCCACTCCTCCTCACCGTCTGCATACTGGATCAGTGTATGCTTTCCGTCTGTGGAAGGATCGTTTTCCACAACCTCCTGGGAAGCCTCCTGGGAAACCTCCTCGGTCTGTTCTTCCTCCACAGGATACATATCCCAGAAATCCAGATCATCCGGCGTCAGCACACCGACCTCCACGCTCTCCGACGGGGCTTCCTCGTTCTCCATGGCAATAGGGGAAGAGACAGCCGTGCTCTGCACTGCCTTTTTCTGGCTGTTCCGGGAACCTCCGTTCATCAAAAGGACCATCACCAGGATCACAGCCACAAACATAGTAACCGCCACAATGCTCATCACCACCGTGGGGCTCATCCCCGACTTTTCATCGTAATCTTCCGGTAATTTCAAGGCAATTCTCCTTTGCATACATTCCGCACATCTGACTGATACCATGAACTCAAAAAACTCAGCCCATCCCCGGCATTGTTTCCTTCTCGGGACGCTTTCGCTCACTCCAAACGCAACGGTACATAAGATTGCAAAGTACGCAATCTAAGTACCGGCGTTCTCCGAATGCCCTCGAAGGGAACAACGCCGGGATCGGGCTTCGAGGTTACTGATTGTTATTATTATAGTACAACAGTAAACTCGAGCCCGGTGGGCGGCCAATGTTTGTTTTGCGCAGACTGCCGATGCCGT
>CAYPSH010000161.1:0-4411 GCA_964413445.1 uncultured Acetatifactor sp. | reverse complement strand
CCTTGTCCGGAGCTTCCACCGCATACTTCCAGCGGCCGGTCCGGATCGCCCGTCCAACCTGGCTCTCGCTGATCTGGATCAGGATATCCCTGCCAGGTTCATCGCGCTTTTCACGCCGGATATAGGGCATGATGGAGATCCCCTGCATATCCTGGGGCACCTCCATGCCGCAGGCATCCAGAAGTGTAGGAGCTAAATCTACGAGGCTCACATTCCTTTTCAGCCTTCCGCCGCCAGTGAAGGGGCCGCCGCAGAATGCCAGGGGTATCCGGATGGAGCTCTCGTGGCAGGAACGCTTGTACTCACTGTTTCTCGTCTTGAAATGACATCCGTGGTCCGTGGAAAAGACCAGGATGGTATTTTCGTCCATGCCCAGACTTTTCAGGGCATCCTGAATCCGTCCCAGCGCCTCGTCCAGCCGCTTTACCATTCCGTAATAGCCGCTCAAATGTTCCCAGGCCGTTCCCTTCAATGCGCCGAGATCGGGAGGCATATAGCCTGCGGGAACATTTTTGTAGCTGTCGGGAGCGGGAAAATCGTCAAAACAATTTTGAAAATGCGGTTCCAGGAAGGAGAGAAAGAGGAAAAAAGGTTTGTCCTTCCCTTTCTGATCGTCTAAAAACCGTATAGCTGCATCTGTCAAAGCATCAACCCGGTAGCCGGGGAGTTCTACCGGCTGGTCATTCTGGTCGTAAACGACCGTGTGGTATGCGGTGGAGGTGTGCTCCAGGCAGTTGGCTCCAAGCCACCAGCTGTATCCGCCTCTGTGCTCCTTCGGCACGGCGCAGCGTGCGTCGGACAGGTGCCATTTGCCGATATAGCCGGTCAGGTATCCGGCCTCATTAAAATAGTCCGCCATGGTCCTGTGGGACCGGGGGAGGACGACGCCGTTGTGGTAATTCCCGGTGGTTGTGGCATATTTTCCGGTTTGAAGGACTGCTCTGGCCGGTCCGCAGACCGGCTGGGGCGTGAAGGCGTGTTCTGCAAAGGTTCCATTCGCTGCCATACGGTCAAAATTCGGAGTCAGGCCGCAGGGATTGTGCCCCATGCCGGTGGTGTCATATCGCTGCTGGTCTGTAAAAAAGAACAGGACATTGTATTTCATGATTGAATCATTTCCTTTCTTTATATTGTAAGGTTATTGTATCACCATGAAGTCCAATAGAAAAGAGAAAGCAATTTTTTGACCTGTCAAATGCTTTTTTGTCCCTTAACAGAATGAGGAAACTAAATTACAATAGGGATGAAAAAAACAGGGCGCAGGAGGAAGTATGGAGAAGACAGAATTAAAACTTGGAATGCAGCCATTCTGGTTCTGGAATGGCGATATGAAACCGGAAGAGTTGGAACGGCAGATACGGGAGATGAAGGCGAAGGGTATCCCCGGCTTTCTGATCCATCCCAGGCAGGGAATGGAGATCCCCTATATGTCGGAGGAGTTTTTTGAGCGCGTAAAGCTGGCGGTGAAGCTTGCAAAGGAAAATGACATGGAAGTGTGGATCTATGACGAATATCCTTATCCGAGCGGTATCTGCGGGGGTGAGGTCATCCTGGATCATCCGGAATTTTTGTGCAAGCGCCTGAAAAAGGAGGTCCGGGATGTAAAGGGCGGTGAGAATGTCAGGATGTTTGCACCCTGGGGGAAGCTGCTGCTCGCAAGAGCCTACCGCATCAGGGACGGAAAGACAGATCTGGAGGATTTCCTGGAGCTGAAGGATTATGTGGGAACCGGCTATCGGCAGGAGGTGTTCCAGTACAGCGGTCTGACCAAATACAATAAAAAGCGTTATTTTACCGGCGATCCGGGGAAGCTTTTATGTTGGACAGCTCCGGAGGGGGAATGGCGGATCTACCTGGTCACGGAAGTGGTGCTGGATCATTTCAAGTACTTTGGAAATTATATTGATACGATGAATCCTGAGGCAATCCGTTGCTTTATCTCCCTGACCCATGAGCGCTACCGGGAGCATGTGGGAGAGGAATTCGGAAAAACGATCAAGGGATTCTTTACGGATGAGATCACGGCCTTTCCGGACAGGGAGCCATGGTCGCCGCTCCTCCCTGGAAGGGTGAAGGAACGCTACGGGATTGACCTTGTAAGCTGCCTTCCTGCCATATGGGAGGATCTGGGAGAACTGTCATCGAGGGTGCGCTATGCTTACTGGAACACGGCGACAGACAGCTTTATCGAAAGTTACGACAAACAGGTCTACGAGTGGTGCGAGGCGAATCATCTTCTCTATATCGGGGAAAAACCCATCATGCGCAGCAAGGAGCTGCAGTATGTCCACGTTCCGGGCATCGACTCCGGACACCAGAAGGTCGGCAGCAGGGCAAAGATGGTGACGGAGCGCTACCGCTCCAACGGTAAGATGATCAGCTCCGCTGCACACTTTTACGACAAGCCGGCAGTGCTCTGCGAGGCAGGGCACAGCATCGGCTGGGGTATGACCATGCAGGATATGAAATGGATTTTTGACTGGCTTGCGGTGCAGGGGGTGGATTTTTATGTGATCCACGGCTTCTTCTATACGACAGACGGGCTGAAGAAGCACGATGCGCCGCCCTCGGCGTTCTTTCAGATGCCCTGGTGGGAGGATGCCAGGGCCCTCACCTCCTATGCGAAATATCTGAGCAATCTTCTGCAATCCTGGAAGAGGCAGGTGAAGATCCTGGTGATCGACCCGGTGACTTCCGCCTGGACCTCCGGTGCGGAGGAGCAGAGACGATTGAAAGAAGGCTTTGCACAGATGCAAAACCGCATGCTGTGCGAGGAACTGGATTACTATATCATCGATCCGGAGCTGTTTGCGTCGGGTGTGGTGAACGTGACAGAGGGTAAGACTACCTTCCGTGTCCACGGGGAAGACTATGAGGCGGTGCTTTTGCCGCCGATGCGAAACCTTGAGGTTTCAGCCTGCGAAAAGGTGCTGGAGTATGCGGAGAAGGGCGGAAAGACAGCCGCCTTTGGAAGCGTTGCCTTTGAGAAGATCGAGGACTCGGAGGCAGTCGGGGAACTGGGACCTCTGTTCGACGTGGATGCGGCTGAAGTCTGGAAGGCGTTTCTGGAGGAGAGGCAGCAGGAATCGGTGGAAGGGGAGAACAGGCTTTATGCTGCTGACCTGGACAGCCTGACCGTCTGGCTGAAGCATATCTGTCCGCCCGCCTGGAAGATCTGTCCGCTGGACAAGCTGGGAAGGGACGGGCTTCCCTCCATCTGCGGGACAGACGAATCGGGGGAGGAAAAACTCTTCCTGGTGAACACCCGGACCGAAGAGCGGCTTCTGGAGGTGACTGACCCGGCAGGCAGGACGAAACAGATTCGTCTTCAGGGCCTGGAGTCAGGGGTGATTGAACTGGATGACGAGGAGCCGGAAAGGGTGATAAACCTGTCCCTGGACGGGGAGATGGAATTTGCCCTGAGTCAGAAAAATGCCCTGCGCCTCGGCACCTGGACTGCCAGCCTGCCGGATGGCCAGAGTCACACCGTGGAGGCGGAGCCGGTCATCGACCAGCTGGAGCAGGGGGGCTTCCTAAGACCTGTCCGTCAGAAGACCTATTTCGGCTGCCCGAAGGAGCTGGATTTTGAGGGGACCCAAATCTGCTATCGTCAGGAATTTCTGTGCGAGGGTGTCGATACACCGGTCTTTCTGGTGTTTGAGCCGGAAACCTTTCTGGGAGAGTGGCGGATCGCCTTGAACGGACACTTGCTTACGGAGGAGGATTTCAAACAGAAGGCCTTTTATCTGCACACGAATCTCGCCGCGGAAGTGACAGGACTGCTCAGGGCGGGGAGAAATCAGATCGAGATCACGGTAAGGACAGAGGTCTCTTACGGCGGTATGAGAAATCCTGTCTATTTGTTTGGGGAGTTCGGCGTGGAGAGGGAGGACGAAACCTGGAAGCTGACCCCTCTGAAAGTGAAGTGCAGCGTGGAGCATATGGCGGAGGCCGGCCTTCCGTTCTACTCCGGGGAAATCGTGTTCAGAAGGAGACTTGCCCCCGTGGAGAACATCGAACAGCCGGTAAAGCTGAAGCTGGATGCAGACTGGTTTAGCGATTCTGTCCGGCTCAGGGTCGGAGGCTATGAGACAGAGCCATGCGCCTGGCAGCCCTATGTCTTTGAAATCCCTGGAAATGTGCTGAAAAAGGAAGGCACAGATGTGGAACTTGCGGTCAGAACCTCCGCGATTGCCCTGTTTGAGGGACAGAGGTTCAACCGCAAGACCCATTCCTACGAGGACTACTTTGCACCGTTGCGGTAATCGGTAGCGGTAATCCCGGTTAGATTCTGGAAGTTTCTCCGGAATGATCTGGAGTTGGAGAATCCGGTCATCATTGCAATCTCATCGACAGCCAGGTTCGTGGTGCGCAGCAGTTCCTTGGCATGGTAGATTCGGACGCTGTTGAT
>CAYPSH010000160.1:0-4436 GCA_964413445.1 uncultured Acetatifactor sp. | reverse complement strand
TGATCACCCTGATCGCCTTTTTGGTCATATGCATTGTGGAATTTGCGGGCATCCTCGCCTGGTGTGAGGCGGAATTTTTCATCCTGTGGCTTTTGGTGAAGCTTGTTCTGCTCCCTGTTCTGGTCTATATCGCGCTCGTCTGCAAGAAGCTTCTGGCGGCCAGCGAGGCCATGGCGGCCGGGGAGGAGGGCTATGTGGTTGACACCTCCCATATGTTCGGCCAGTTCCGGGAGCACGGGGAAAACTTAAACCAGCTTAGCCAGGGCATCGGGAAGGCGGTGGCGGCGCGGCTGAGGAGCGAGCACTTAAAGACAGAGCTGATCACCAATGTATCCCACGACTTAAAGACCCCGCTGACCTCTATCATCAATTATGCGGATCTGATCAGCGCAGAGGAGACCGACAATCCGAAGATAGCGGAGTATTCCCAGGTGCTGCTGCGCCAGTCCGAGCGGTTAAAGAAGCTTTTGGAGGATCTTTTGGAGGCGTCCAAGGCGACAACGGGCAATCTCGAGGTCGATTTAAAGCCCTGCGAGGCAGGCGTTCTCCTGACGCAGGCGGTCGGAGAGTACCAGCAGCGGATGGAGGAGAAGCATCTGGAGTTAAAGACAGCCCAGCCGCAGGAGCCTGTCGTGATCATGGCCGACGGCAGACACCTCTGGAGGGTGTTTGACAATCTGTTAAACAATATCTGCAAATACGCGCAGGAAAACTCCAGAGTCTATGTGAGCGTAGAGAAAAGGGAGAAGAGAGCCCTCATCATCTTCCGCAACATGTCCAAGTATGCGCTGGACATCACCGGGGAGGAGCTGGAGGAGCGGTTTGTGCGGGGGGACAAGTCCCGCCATATGGAGGGCAGCGGACTGGGACTCTCCATCGCAAAGAGCCTGACCGAGCTGCAGAACGGCACCCTGAACATTGTCATAGACGGAGATCTGTTCAAGGTGATCCTGGAGTTTGAGGCGCTGGAATAAAGAGGCGTGCCGGCAAGCCTGAAAACGGATGGAAATGCAATAGTCACAATATTTTTCTCATATATTGACAAATTCGGTTTTTTGTCATATTCTTATCATATCTTTAAAAACCTGTGAGAAGCTGCAGCAGGCTTAAGGAAATATTTCAGAGAGCCGCCGACGGTGGAGAGAGATGGATTGTATAATCGGCGTCTCAAATGCGTAGGAATACGTGTTTGAGACGCTTTTTTTCAAGACGGCGGCACTGAAAAAAGGGGAGAGGATGAGTATGAAAAGAAAGATTTTGACAGGAATGATGACAATGGCTCTGGCAGTTTCCATGCTTGCGGGATGCGGAAAGGAGAGCGGCAGCTACACCATCGGCATCTCACAGTTTGCGGTGCACGGTTCCCTGGACAACTGCAGAGAGGGCTTCCTGGCGGGGCTTGCGGAGGAAGGGATCGTCGAGGGCGAGAATCTTACGGTGGACTATGTGAACGCACAGGCGGAGCCTGCCACGGCATCCATGGCGGCAAGCAACTTCGTATCCAAGAAGGTGGATATGATCTGCGCCATCGCAACTCCGGCTGCAACCACAGCCTATAACGCGACGATGAGCACAGATATCCCGGTTATCTACACGGCGGTCTCGGATCCGGTGGGCGCAGGGCTCGCCAATGAGGACGGGAGCTCCGTCGGAAACCTCACGGGAACCTGTGACGCTCTGGCTGTGGACGCACAGCTTCAGATGATCCGGGAGATCCTTCCCGACGCAAAGACAGTGGGTATCATCTACACCACCAGCGAGGCAAACTCCATCAGCACGGTGGCAGAGTATGAGGCGGCTGCCGGAAATTACGGCTTTGAGATCGTGACGACAGGTGTCACGGCGATGAGTGAGGTGGCGCTGGCCGCTGCGGATATGGTGAACAAGGTCGACTGCATCTCCAACCTGACGGACAACACGGTGGTGACCGCCCTGCAGTCTGTGCTGGAGGAGGCCAACAAGGCAGGCATCCCTGTGTTCGGCTCTGAGGTGGAGCAGGTGAAGGCGGGCTGTGTGGCTTCCATGGGTCTTGAGTATTATGAGCTCGGAAAGCAGACCGGAAAGATGGCGGCGAAGGTGCTGAAGGGAGAGGCAAAGGCCTCCGACATGAAGTTTGAGACCATCACGGAGCCCAGCCTTTACGTGAACTTTGCGGCGGCGGAGAAGATTGGTCTTGCCCTGCCCGACAACTACAGGACGGACGCATACCAGAGCTTTGACGAGATTATTGTGGAGTGATAAAAATATGGCTTTAGTGTTAAGTGTGTTGGAACAGGGCATGATATATGCGATCCTGTCTCTGGGGGTGTACATCACCTATAAAATATTGGATTTCCCGGATCTGACCGTGGACGGCAGCTTCCCCTTCGGGGCTGCCCTCACTGTCCGGCTGATCAGCATGGGCGTGCCTGCGGTTGTGACCCTTCCGGCGGCATTCCTGGGCGGAGCGCTGGTGGGAATGTGCACTGGGCTGATCCATGTGAAGCTGAAGGTCCGTGACCTGCTCTCCGGCATCATCATGATGACAGGGCTTTACACCATCAATCTGTGGGTGGCAGGTACGGGATACGTGCCGATCTTCAACAAATCCACTATTTTTGACAATTCCTTTGTGAATTCCATCGTGCCCCGGGCGCTGTCCGGCTATAAGACAGTCATCATCATCTTTCTGATCACGATGCTGGCAAAATATCTGCTGGACTGGTACATGAGCACAAAGTCAGGCTTCCTTCTCCGGGCAGTGGGGGATAACGACACCATTGTGACCAGCCTGGGTGTGGATAAGGGGCTTGTAAAGATCGTGGGACTTTCCATTGCAAACGGCCTCGTGTCCCTGAGCGGCTGTATCTTCGCGCAGCAGCAGCGCAGCTTTGAGATTTCCAGCGGCACCGGGGCGGTGGTCATCGGCCTGGCCAGCGTCATTATCGGCACCAGTCTGTTTAAGAAGATCAGTGTCTTACGTGTGACCAGCAGCGTCATCGTGGGCTCCATCCTCTACAAGGCCTGCGTGGCACTTGCCATGTATGCAGGAATTGACGCCAATGCGATCAAGCTGATCACGGCGGTACTGTTTTTGATCATCCTTGTCCTGAGCATGGACAGACCGAAGAAGGCTGTGAAAGCGTAATCTTTTTCATAACTGTTGCAGCCGCGGTGAAAACGGCGGCGGAAAGGCATAGACCCGAATGTTGGAATTAAAGAAGATCAGCAAAAATTATAACCCCGGCTCCGTCAATGAGCTCTGCCTGTTTCAGGACTTTGATTTCTCTGTGCAGGAGGGCGAGTTCGTCTCGGTGGTGGGCAGCAACGGCTCCGGAAAAACCTCCATGCTGAACCTTATCTGCGGGAGCATTGACGCAGATGCAGGGCAGATCCTGGTAAACGGGGAGGACATTTCCGACCAGAAGGACTACATCCGCCATCGGAGGATCGGCAGAGTCTATCAGGATCCCGCGAAAGGAACCTGCCCGGCCATGACAATACTGGAAAATATGTCTCTTGCGGACAATAAGGGAAAACCTTATAATTTAGGAAGAGGTGTCAACAAGGCGAAGGTGGAGGCCTACCGCGACATGCTCCGGCCTCTGAATCTGGGCCTGGAGGATAAGCTGGGAGTGCAGGTGGGCACTCTGTCCGGGGGACAGAGACAGGCGCTGGCGCTTTTGATGGCAACCATGAAGCCTGTTGATTTCCTGATCCTGGATGAGCACACGGCGGCTCTCGACCCAAAGACTGCGGAGATCATCATGGAGCTGACGGACCGGGTGGTGAGGGAGAAAAAGGTCACCACCATCATGGTCACCCACAACCTCCGCTATGCGGTGGAGTACGGGAGCAGGCTGATCATGATGCACGAGGGAAAGATCATCCTGGACAAGGCGGGAGAGGAAAAGAAGAGCCTGAACACAGAAGAGATCATGGGGATTTTCAACAGGATCAGTGTGGAGTGCGGAAATTAAAGTTTCAGACCGCAGATTATGGAAAGGAGAAGGCAATTGATATGGACAAGGCAAAGGTGTATTTTACAAGAGAGATCACGCCGGAGGCGATGATCCGCCTGTATGAAGCGCTCGGCGTGAAGCTGCCGGGAAAGGTGGCGGTGAAGCTTCATTCCGGTGAGGTGGGAAACCAGAATTTCCTGCGGCCTGAGTTTATGAAGCCTGTGATCGATCATGTACAGGGAACTATCGTGGAGTGCAACACGGCCTATGAGGGCAAGCGCAATACCACAAAGGATCACTGGGAGACGATGAAGCTGCACGGCTGGACCGGGATCGCTAAGGTGGATATCCTGGATGAAGACGGAGAGATTGAACTCGCAGTGCCCGAGGGACAGAGGATCCAAAAGAATTTCGTGGGCGCTGACATTGAAAAATACGATTCCATGCTGGTGCTGTCCCACTTCAAGGGCCACCCCATGGGCGGCTTCGGCGGCG
>CAYPSH010000159.1:0-4454 GCA_964413445.1 uncultured Acetatifactor sp. | reverse complement strand
GCAGCGGTTCATCAGGATCGTCTCCGCTCCGAACATCTCGGGAACCTCAGTCAGGATCGTGGTTCCTCCCTTGGAGATCAGCATGTCAGAGAATCGTCCCACGAGCGGATTTGCGGTGATGCCGGAGAGTCCGTCGCTGCCGCCGCACTTCATGCCGATCACCAGCCGGCTTACGCTGATCGGCTCTCTCTCGAAACCGGATGCATACTCAATCAGTCCCTTAATAATCTCTACAGCCTCTGCGATCTCATCCTCGCACTCCTGCGCCACGAGAAATTTCACTCTGTTTTCATCGTAATCGCCGATATAGGATTTCAGGACATCAATGTTGCTGTTCTCACAGCCCAGTCCCAAAACAAGGACACCCCCCGCGTTTGGATGGTTGATCAGGTCGGCCAGGATCTGTCTGGTGTGCTCCTGGTCATCTCCCATCTGGGAACATCCGTAAGGATGGGGGAAGGCGATAACCTCCTCCACACTTCCCTTCACAAAAGCGTTTGCCTGCTTTGCGATCGCCGTCGCCACGTTGTTCACACAGCCTACCGTGGGGATGACCCAGATTTCGTTGCGGACGCCGACCTTGCCGTCAGGGCGATTGAATCCCATAAAAGTCACATCCTCAGTCTTTGTCTCCTCCACCTCTACCGGCTCATAGCTGTATTCCAAAAGGTCTCCCAGAGCAGTCTTTACGTTGTGGGTGTGGATCCAGGAACCCGCCTTGATGTCCTCCTTGGCGTTTCCGATGCGGTAGCCGTACTTGATGACCTCGCCGCCCTCGGGGATGTCACAGATTGCCATCTTGTGCCCTGCGGGGATTTCCTCCAGCGCGGTAATTGTCTTTACCTGCCCCTGAACCTCCACCTGAATGGCAGTGCCAGCGGGGATGGGATTCAGGGCAACCACTACTTTATCATTGTCGTTGATCTTTAAGAAATCCTGCATAATGCCGCCCTCATTCCATTTGCCTTAATGTCGTCCAGATAAGCTGTCACTGCGTCTGTCAGACCGGGTACCTTGTTCAGATCCTGTCCGTGGAAGTCCTCTCTTCCCAGATAGCTTGTCACAAAGGTTCTGGTATCCTTCCTGCAGTTGTCGCGGAAGAACTCAAGCACAGCCATGTCATCCTTGATATTGTAAGACTCGCCGTTTCTGTCGCCGATCAGTGCGCCGTCCTTTATCTCGTCGCCGCAGTAGAATGCCATCAGCGCTGCGATGGAGAAGGTCAGGTGCGCGGGAAGCTTTCCGAACTTATCTACATATCCAAGCAGGCTGGGAAGACATCTTGCCCTCCACTTGGAGACAGAGTTCAGGGAGATTGCAAGCAGAGCATGGTCAACGTAAGGGTTGTTGAAACGGTTGACAACCTCAGCCGCAAACTGCTTCAGTTCCTCCTCGGGAAGGGTCAGGGTCGGAATGACCTCATCAAAAATGGTCTTGTTCATGAAATCACGGATATCCTTATCCTCCATGGACTGTCTCACAATGTCGTTGCCGCACAGCCAGGAAGCAAGCACAAAGGAAGTATGCGCACCGTTTAAGATACGGACCTTTCTCTGCTTGTAGGGATGATGGTCATCTGTAAAGACAACGGGAAGTCCTGCGCCGGGAAGGTTGAACTCTCCTGTGATATCCTTCTCTGACTCGATCACCCAGAGGGCAAAAGGCTCGCCTGTCACCATGATGCGGTCGATGTAGCCCAGCTTCTCCCACTCCTCATTTTCAGTCGCACGGGGATATCCGGTCACAATACGGTCAACCAGGGTAGCCGTGAAGACGCACGCCTCCTCAACCCAGGTTTTAAACTCATCAGAGAGACCCCAGTTTGCGATCTGCTGCATCACACACTTCTTCAGCATGATACCGTTGTCGTCGATCAGCTCAACAGGGAGCATGATAAGGCCCTTATTCTTGTCCCCTTTAAAGGTCTCAAATCTATGATACAGGAACTTTGTCAGCTTTCCGGGGAAGGACTTGGGAGGATTCAAAGCAAATTCATCACTCTCATCATACACAATACCGGCCTCTGTGGTGTTGGATACCACAAATCTGAGGGTATCGATCTCCGCCAGTGCGTTATACTTCTCGTACTCATTGTAGGCATCCACCGCATCTGCCACGCTGGTGACTACTCGGTTGATGATTTTGCCCTCTCCATCCACATTGCCGCGAAGAGATACGGTATACTGGCAGTCCTGCTTGTGAAAGTTATCCAGATTGCCGAAACTGATCGGCTTGATCAGCACGATATCTCCGTCAAAGGTTCCCTGTTCGTTGGCGATATCGATCATATAATCCACAAATGCACGAAGGAAATTTCCCTCTCCGAACTGCACTACCCTGACAGGTCTCTCCTTTTTGCCGGTCATTGTCTTGTTTAAAGTTTCCATGCTCTTCTCCTTTCAGCCTGCTCTGCGCAGACTTCCACTTCACGTTCTGCGTACTTATGTAAGTACTTACATCGTTCATTTTACTTCCAAAAGTTTCTTTCGTCAATAACCAAAAGGCTAAATATTTTCATGTAATTTAGCATCATCACAAAAGTTGTCCGGCATTTGTGAAAAATATATCTTGAAAAAAAACAACATCTTATATATAATGCAGTTAGGGCTTTTATGTAACTACTTACATTTTCATATTCCAATGATTTTCATGAAATAGAAAACGTAAGAAGGAGAGGTATTTCTATGACAATTTACGATATTTCTGAAAAGGCTGGAGTGTCCATAGCGACCGTCTCCCGGGTACTGAACGGAAGCACCAATGTCAGTGAGAGAACAAAGCAAAAAGTTCTGGATGTCATAAATGAATATGAGTACACCCCAAACGCCTTCGCAAGAGGCCTTGGCTTAAACACCATGAAGACCATCGGCATCATGTGTGCTGACAGTTCCGATCTCTACCTTGCAAAGGCAGTTTACTACATAGAACAGAAGCTCAAGGACAACGGCTACGACAGCATCCTCTGCTGCACCGGCTATGAGCTGGAGACAAAACTGGCCTCCATGAATCTGCTGATCACCAAAAAAGTGGATGCAGTCATCCTGGTAGGTTCCAGCTTTGTGGGCGACAGGGAAGACAGCAACAAATACATTGTTGATGCTGCCGCTCAGGTTCCCGTCATGCTCCTGAATGCCGACCTGGACAGCCCCAATGTCTACAGTGTTGTGTCCGATGATTACACCTCAATGTATGAGGCGACGCTCCAGATGATCGAGACCGGAATAAAGGACATTGTCTATTTCTACAATTCTACCTCCTACAGCGGGAAGCGGAAGCTGGCAGGCTACAGAGCCGCCATGGAAGAGAAGAAACTTTTGACCGGTGCGAACCTCCTGCAGTTTTACCGCGGTTCCCACGAAGACATTCCCTCCATGACGGAGCATTTAAAAAAGCTGAATGACAAGGGGTTAAAATTTCACGGTGTCATCGCCGCTGACGATACCCTGGCACTGGCGGCCGTCAAGTATGCCCGGGAGATGGAATACCGGGTGCCCGAGGATTTCTGTATCCTCGGCTACAACAACTCCATGCTTTCCGTCTGCTGTGAGCCGGAGCTGACCAGCATCGACAACAAGCTGGAAACCCTCTGCCAGCACCTGATCACCACTCTGATGGGTGTGCTCGGCGGAAACGAAATGCCGAAAAAGACCATTTTTTCCGGCGAGATCATCAAAAGAGGTACCACACGCTGAGTTTTCCTATTAACCCAGCACTATAATAAAAAAACACAAATGTCTTAAGTACCGCTCTCAATGCGGAAGAAAGAGAGGAAAATGAGGAAATGAAAGCATTTATGGACAAGGATTTTCTGTTGGAAACCGAAACTGCCAAGAAGCTGTTCCACGATTACGCAGAGAACACACCTATTCTGGATTATCACTGCCACATCAACCCCAGAGAAATCGCTGAGGATCGTCAGTTTGAAAATATCACCCAGGTATGGCTGGGCGGCGACCACTACAAGTGGCGTCTGATGCGTTCCTTCGGCGTGGAGGAGAAATACATCACCGGGGATGCTTCCGATTATGAGAAGTTCTGCAAGTGGGCAGAGTGCCTCGGCAAGTCCATCGGCAATCCCCTGTTCCACTGGAGCCATCTGGAGCTTCAGAGATATTTCGGCTACAACGGCGTCCTGAACAAAAAAACGGCTGACGAGGTATGGAAGCTCTGCAACGAGAAGCTGGCACAGCCTTCCATGAGTGTCCGCAACATCATCAAGAACAGCAACGTAACCTTGATCTGCACCACAGACGATCCCATCGATTCCCTCGAATGGCACAAAAAGATTGCAGAGGATAAGAGCTTTGATGTAAAGGTGCTTCCCGCATGGAGACCTGACAAGGCCATGAACATCGAGAAGCCCGACTATCTGGAGTATCTGGCAAAGCTCGCCAAGGTGACAGACGTTGCCGAGATCAACACCTTCGCTGCCCTGAAGGAAGCCCTGAAGAAGC
>CAYPSH010000158.1:0-4456 GCA_964413445.1 uncultured Acetatifactor sp. | reverse complement strand
CAGATCAGGATCGCCGCAAACAGCACAATGCTAAACGCGCTGACCAGTATCCCGGCCTGCATCCCCTCCGGCACATAGTGCATCTCGATCCGGTACTCTCCCGCCTCCAGGTCGAAGGCCATCAGGCAGCCGCCGAACAGTTCCCCTTCTGTCTCTTCTCCGTTTATGGTGACTGTCCATCCCTTTTCACAGGGAATGGACAGGATCAGCCTGCCGGGGGACTCTAAAGAGAGATCCCCCGAAAGGCAGTCACTCTCCCACTCCACATTTTCCATATGCTGCGCCGAGAGAGCTGCAAGCGCCTCGGAGAGCACCTCCTCATCCATCCTGTAAATATCCGCTTGGATCTTGGGTGTCTCATCGTCATCATTTCCGTTTGTCAGGGTAATGCTCTGCCCCTTTTCCAGGTAACCAAGATACAGGATGGAACCGTTTTTCAGATCAGAGAAGGTCTCCTCCTCCGTCTTTCCGCCGATGTATGTGACCTTACTCGTGCCTCCGGCGGTGAGCTGCGCATAATAAATACCGCCCACCTGGGCACTCAGCGTCACGTCATCCCCGGAGGCTTTGGCGTCCGCATTCTGAAACAGACTGCCTGAAACTCCCAGCTCTTTCACAAGCTCGTTCTGCAGGCTGAGCCCCTGGGAGGCCTCCGGCAGGTCAAAGCCGTATGGTGCCACATAGCCGAAGGGCAGTGTATAATTGCAGGCATAGAGGGAGACTTCCCCGCTCTGGGCCAGACAGTTGTAAAGACTGTTCTCATACTTTCCCGGCGCCCCGAACATATAATCCACATTCAAAAGTGCCGAGGTCAGAGCCGTCGCCCCGTCAAATCCGTAGAACACCTTGCTGTAACGCATGCCGAGCCGCTTATACATATCCATCACGGAGGAATTCATAGTGGAGGAAAAGATGCTGGCGGTGGGGTAACCGGCAAGGGTGCCGTCATTCTTTGTCTTTCTGGAGAACTTCTCCAGACGGTAGAAGCTCTCCTCCCTCTCCGCTGTCAGTCCATATAAGGTCTGATAGTCATCCAGCTGTCCCAGATAAGCGCTGCGGCTCGTGGTCGCAATGCTGGTGTCCCAGGTGTTCAGCCCGCACTCTGCCAGCACGGCCACAAAGGCGATCAGGGCAATCCCCTTTCGCACCTCCGGGGATTTCCTCGTCCGGTACAGATAAAGGAGCACCGCATAGGCGGTCACAAACAAAAAGGTCAGAACCCAGACTCCCGTCTCAAAGTCCTCATGCTCCACAAATTTCTCGCAGAAAAGCAAAAAGAGGACGGCCGCCGCATATCCGTACATGATCTGCCCGGCATCTTCCTCCTGTGCCTTCAGATACGCCTCGCAGCACATGAGGAGCACCAGGAAAATATAGAGGAAAGACTGCCTTGCGGGCAGGGAATCCGGGAAATTCATTCCGTGCCAGAAAAAATCCAGCACATTGGTGCTGAAGCTCAACAGAAGGAAACCTGCCAGAAAAAGCTTTAAAAACTTCTCCCGGATGGAGATATGCCTGTTCATCAGATACATGGGAACCAGCATCAGGACCACGCTGCCGCAGTAAATGTTCGGCCAGTGGTCAAGACCTCTCTCCGCGGAGACACAAATGCAGTGTCTTGCCAGGACATCCAGGACTGAAAAATAGGACTCTACCCCGCTGGGCAGGTTCATGTCTCCGAAGTCCGTCCGAAGGATGGCACAGACCTCCGGGATCAGAAGCATTGCCGCCATTCCTCCCGCCAGCAGGGAAAAGAGCAGGAAATATCCGATGCTCCGCATTCTATTTTGATTTGTCAGGAGCAGATAAACGAAATAGAGCACAAGAAAAATGCAGATCATGATAGAGATATAATAGTTTGTCCAGATGGACAGGGCCAGCGTAATGCAGTACAATCCGCACTTTCCCTCTTCCACGAGCCTCTCCAGCCCCAAAACGATAAGCGGCAGAAGGATGACGCAGTCCACCCACATAATATTGTAGTTGTACGCCGCCATAAAACCGGACAGTGCATAGAAACAGGAAAAAAGCACGGTTCCGGCATCCCCGGTCCCAAAGTGCCTGCGCAGATAGATGCAGCAGGTCAGGCCGCAGAGTCCAACCTTTGCCACGATCATATAGCCGATGAAATCGATCAGATGGCTCTCCGGCACAAGAAGCGCCAGAAGATGAAAGGGACTGGCCAGATAATAGACAAAAAGCGCCAGAAAATTAGAACCGATGCCGAGATTCCAGGAAAAGAAAAGGGATTCTCCGTTCCTTGCCTTGCGGAGCAGTTCACTGAAAAAGGGCATATATTGATGATACAGATCCGCCGACAGAAAGCTTCTGTCTCCGAAGGGATAGATACCCTTTACGGCAAACAGCACAAGCATGGTCATAAAAGGCAGGCAAAAGGCCAGGATGAGTCCCGCCCTTTTGTTATCGCTCCTCTCACTGTTCTTTTTATATCTGTTCCATCCCGTCATGGTAACTTCCTCTTATTTCACATAACATGTTATTTCACATAACATGTTATTTTATTTTTTATTTCGCATAATATTTTTATTGTATCTAAACGAGATATATAGTATAATAATTAAATGCAATAATATTTTGTAGTTAAATATTTACTTTTACATTCATCATAGCACATATTTGGAGGGATTGAAATGAAAATCGGTATTTTAGGACCAAGGACACAATTACAGAATTATGTAAATTATGTAGAATCTATCGGAGCCACTCCCGTTGCCACCTTACTTCTTGACAATATGAGGGACTGCGACGGGCTGATCCTGCCGGGCGGGGGCGATATCTTTCCGATCTTCTACGACCAGCTCGACAACGGCTCCAAAAATATCAACATGGATCTGGATATCCTGCAGTTTCGGGCGTTCCAGTTTTTTCTCAGCGAAAAGAAACCGATACTGGGCATCTGCAGAGGTCTGCAGGTGATCAATGTGGCTCTGAAGGGTTCTCTGATCCAGGATCTGCCCCCTGAGTCCGCCGCACGCCACAGCTATCAGAAGGAAGACAAATACCACTCCTCCGTCACAAGAGCCGGTTCGTTCCTGCGCGAACTCTACGGGGAAAATCCGGTCATCAACAGCGCCCATCACCAGGCCATTGACAAACTCGGGGAAGATCTGGAAGCCATCCAGTGGTGTCCCGATGACAACTGTATCGAGGCAATTGTGCACAAGAGCCTCCCTGTTCTCGGCGTGCAGTGGCATCCGGAGCGGATCGACGAAGCTAAGTCCGGGATTTCAGGCGGGAAGCTTTTGAACTACTTTGCGTCCCTGGCTTCTTCCTCCCGCTGAGCACATAGCGGCTTGCTTCTTCCTTCATATGCTCCCCTGTCAGTTCAAACAGGGATTTTATCATCTGCTTTAAGACGCGGGAGGTATCCTCATCCACCTCTTTCAGCGCCGTCACAATGCCGTTCATGCTCCGCTTCCACTCTGCGGTAAACTCGATGAGGTTTTCGGCCTTTGAGGCGGATATCACCTGATACAGCGTATCCACAAAGGTTCTCAGCTGTTCTTCATTTAAGGACAATATCCATTCATTCAGGGTATTGTCCATTTTTTTCCTGTGCTCATAAATATCATCGGCCCTGACCAGATGATCCCCCTTCACAAGCCAGGTATAGGGGTTGTGCTGCGCCAGCCCGAAGGTTTTGCTCTTCACCACCTGAAAATGCATATCCGATTCAAACAGCATACCCACCAAAGAGGAATGCGGCAGTATCTTGACCACGCGGTCACTGATCATGTCATACCCGCACTCCTCAAGCACCTCCGGCCGGAAACCTGGTCCGTCCATGCTGTACACCTTCAGGATCCGGTCCTGGATCTCCGGCCTGCAGTTCATGGCACTGTACACGGCGAGATTTCCCCCTTTGGAGTGTCCCCCCACATAAAAGGGCCTTTTCAGCCTGGAGGCCACCGCATTCAGATACCGCACGCTCAGCTCCTGCCCGGGGACCGGCGAAAGAAAGGCCATGTTGAAGTCCTCCTTCCATCCCACGATCGTCTCATCCGTCCCCCGAAAGGCCACATAAACCGTGCCGTCCTCCAAAAGGAAGGTGATGGCTGAAAACTGCGTCTCCCATTCTTTCTCAATGATGTTGATGTGGCAGTTCAGCTTCAGATTTTGATAGCGTCTGCCCGACAGCATTCCCTCCACCAGAGCGCGGTTGACATCTTCGTAGCGCACATCCGCAAACAGCCTGTCAAAATCTTCCCTCTGCGTCAGGCTGTTTAAGGTCACCGAGGCACGATTCTCGTTCACCCCCGGCACCATACCGTCAAATTTCAGATAGGAAAGCTGGCAGAGGGCCAGGCTGTCCACCTCGTTCATGGGCATATCCCGGAAAGAACAGTCTCCGTATTCCTTTAAATATTCAAGCATGGTTTCCATAAGGTTTTTCCTCCTGCTGATATCTTTCCCCCTGTCGATGAGTTTAAATCCT
>CAYPSH010000157.1:1593-4467 GCA_964413445.1 uncultured Acetatifactor sp. | reverse complement strand
GCATAAATTTTTTTCATAAAGAAACAACTCCTTCCAAAAAACAGGCTGGCAAACTTAAGTTCGATAAATACATTATATACAAACATAGGTTCGAAATCAACCGCTAGATATGGTAGGACGACTTGCTGAAAGGCACATGGAAAATGTGGGAAAGGACAATGCAAGGAAAGTAATTGATTCTTTTCATGATAAATAGTAAAATAGTCATATGAAAGTCAGAATACACAGGCGAAAGAGGAATTCATATGACAGAAGAGATTCAGATTTCTAAAAAATTTTTTTCGAAGCTGGGATGGATGTATGTCCTGGGTACCCTGATCATCTATGCGGTGCAGATGATTCCTTTGGTGTTCATCCAGCTGGCCCGCCCCCAGTGGCTTGAAAACCCTGACATAAGTCTTTTGGTGTCCGTGCTGCCGATGTATCTTGTGGGGATGCCGCTTTTGATCTTTCTGGTAAAGAGGATACCGGCGGAGAGGATAGAAAGGCACAGGATGAAGGCAGGGCAGTTTGCCGTGGCGGCAGTCATCTGCTTCGGACTGGTATATCTCACGAATGTGGTCGGAAATCTTCTGACAGTGCTGATCGGCTACATAAAAGGGGGAACCGTCGAGAACCTGATCGTGGACGTGGCAACCTCGGTCAGCATCTGGTTCGTGCTGATCTATATGGTGCTGATCGCTCCGTTTATGGAGGAGTATGTGTTCCGCAAGCTGATCGTCGACAGGACCGTCCGCTACGGGCAGGCGACGGCGGTGGTGCTTTCCGGCCTGATGTTCGGACTGTTCCACGGCAACCTGAACCAGTTTGTATACGCCTTTGCGCTGGGAGCCTTCCTGGCATATTTATATGTAAAGACCGGGAATCTGAAGATTACGATCGCACTCCACATGATGATCAATTTTATGGGAGGCGTGGTCAGTGTACTGCTGCTCGATCTGGTGGATCTGGAAGCACTTCAGACTGCCCTCACATCCGGTGACATCAGTGCGGTGATAAACTGTGTTGCGGCAAACCTGCCGGGCTGGCTGGTGTACGGCATTTACGTTGTCTTTGTCTACGGCACCATGATCGCGGGAGGCGTGCTGCTGATCGTATTTTTGGCAAAGAGCCGTCTGACCTTTGCGCCCGGCACGGTCGCACTTCAGAAGGGAAAAAGATTTCAGACTGTCATCTGCAACCCGGGCATGATCGTGTACTGTACATTCTGGATTGCAATGATTGTTTATCAGTTATTTGCTTAAGGAGAAGCCATGTATACATTTGAGAGCAGGATCAGATACAGCGAGACCGATAGCGAGGGGAGGCTGACCATGGCTTCCCTTATCAATTATTTTCAGGATTGCTCCACCTTTCACTCGGAAGACCTGGGAGTGGGGATCGAGTACTTAAAGGAGAAGCATCAGGTGTGGGTGCTCTCCTCCTGGCAGATCGAGGTGGACAGATATCCGGCCCTGGGCGAAAAGGTGAAGATCGGAACCTTCGCATACGATATGAGGGGCTTTCTGGGCTACCGTAATTTTGCCATGCTGGACGAAAAGGGAGAATATGTGGCAAAGGCCAATTCCCTCTGGAGCCTTCTGGACACGGAGACGGGAAAACCAAGCCAGGTTTCCGAGTTCATCTCCGGGCAATACGGCCGGGAACCAAAGCTGGAGATGGAGTATGCGCCCAGAAAGATCGCGGTGCCGGAGGGCGGAGTCTGCAGAGAGCCGGTGGTGGTGAAGAAGCATCACCTGGACACAAACCATCATGTGAACAACCAGCAGTTTGTAGACATTGCCATGGACTATCTGGAGGAGGACTTCCGGGTGAGCGGCCTGCGGGCAGAGTACAAAAAGCAGGCGTTTCTGGATGATGTGTTCATCCCTTATGTGGTCAGGGAGGAAGACAGGGCGATCGTGGCGCTGCGGAATGAGGAAGGCGTCCCATACTTTGTATCCGAGTTTAAGCAGAAGTTATGAGGCTGCGAGTGCGCTCTGAAAAAATGGATCGTAAATGCAGGAGGATGCGCAGCATCGAGGACAGAAGAAAGGAATGAGCGGGAATGATTCGACTGGGAGAAAAACAGGAGCTGGTCATTGTAAAGGAAGTGGAATTCGGCGTATATCTGGCCGTTTCCTTCGAGACGGCAGCGGAGCATGTGCTGCTGCCCGTGAAGCAGGTGCCGGAGGGAAGCAAGGTGGGGGATAAGCTTACCGTCTTCATCTACCGGGATTCGAAGGACAGGCTGATCGCTACCACGAGGGAGCCGAAGCTCCGCATGGGTGAAGTGGCGGAACTCACAGTAGTCCAGCTTGGAAAAATCGGCGCGTTCCTGGACTGGGGGCTGGAAAAGGATCTGCTGCTCCCCTTTAAGCAGCAGCGCGGAAAGCTGAAGCAGGGGGATAAGGTGCTGGTGTTCTTCTATATAGACAAGAGCAACCGCCTCTGTGCCACCATGAATGTCTATGAAAATCTGCGCACAGACAGCCCGTATAAGGTGGATGACAGGGTGAAGGGCAGAGTTTATGAGCTGAGTGACAATTTCGGCGCCTTTGTGGCGGTGGATAACCTTTATTCCGGACTGATCCCCCAGAAGGAGCTTTACGGCGAGGTGGAACTCGGCAGGGACATTGAGGCCCGTGTGATCCATGTGAGGGAGGACGGTAAGCTGACGCTCAGCATCCGTGAAAAGGCACATATCCAGATAGACAGGGATGCGGAAAAAATATTGGCGCTGCTGGACAGCTATGAGGGTTCTCTGCCCTTCAGCGACAAGGCGGCACCCGAGGTCATCCGGCATGAGACGGGCATGAGCAAGAACGAGTTCAAGCGCGCTGTCGGCAGACTCTTAAAACAGGGAAAGGTAGAAATCGGAGAGAAGACTATCCG
>CAYPSH010000157.1:0-1493 GCA_964413445.1 uncultured Acetatifactor sp. | reverse complement strand
GAGCGAAGCGTGACACCCGGTGTGGGCGAAAACATAGATATTCGGATATAACAGTGCAGTTGAAGAGAAAAATAGGTCTGATGGATGCCCATCAGGCTTATTTTTTGTGAAATTACATAAAATCCTATTGCTTTTTTTGTCGTATTTTTGTAAACTCTGTTTAAACACTGTACAAAGGAATTGCGAGGGAGCAAGAGATATGATATCGAATCAGATTTTGCAGAACACAATTGATGGTCTGAAGAGTATTTCAAGGGTGGATCTGTGTGTAATGGATGTGGATGGAAAGGAAGTTGCAGCCACCACGGACATTGGCAGCAGCTCTAAGGCTGCAGCGGAATTTGCGCTGTCTCCTGCTGATTCGCAGGAGATACAGGGCTACCAGTATTTTAAGATCTTCGACGAGCAGCAGCTGGAGTATGTGCTGATCGCGTGCGGAACCGGCGAGGATGTCTACATGGTGGGAAAGATGACGGCCTTTCAGATCCAGAATCTGCTTGTCGCTTATAAGGAGCGGTTTGACAAGGATAATTTCATCAAGAACCTGCTGTTGGACAATCTGCTGCTGGTTGACATTTACAGCAGGGCCAAGAAGCTGCACATCCAGACGGATGTGCCCCGCGTTGTCATGATCCTGGAATCCGGAAACGGCAGAGACAACAATGCGCTTGAGCTGACAAGAACACATATCGGAAGCTCCAGCAAGGATTTTGTCACGGCTGTGGATGAAAACAATGTCATTATTGTGAAGGAGCTGTCTGACGGGGACGGCCTTCGGGAGATTGACAAATCCGCGAGAGCGCTGATCGGCCTTCTGCAGAAGGAGGGCATCAGGGAGATCAGGATCGCCTACGGCACCATCGTCCAGGAGATCAAGGAAGTCAGCCGCTCTTACAAGGAGGCGAAGATGGCGCTTGACGTGGGCAAGATTTTCTTTGAAGAGAGAGAGGTTGTGGCCTACAGCGAGTTAGGGATAGGACGTCTGATCTATCAGCTTCCGCTTCCCCTGTGCAAAATGTTTATCCGTGAGATTTTCGGCGGAAAGAGTCCGGATGATTTTGACGAGGAAACGCTTACGACCATCGACAAGTTTTTTGAGAATAATCTGAATGTCTCCGAGACTTCAAGACAACTGTTCATCCACAGAAACACACTGGTGTACCGTCTGGACAAGCTCCAGAAGAGTACAGACCTCGACCTGCGTGTCTTTGAAGATGCCATCACCTTCAAGATCGCGCTGATGGTTGTGAAATATATGAGATACATGGAAAATACGAACTTTTAGGAAAGGCTGGTTTTTTAGATGGCGAATAAGGAACTGCAGAGAAGGAGGCGGGAGCAGATGGTGGAGGAGCACGGCATCATCTATCTGGACAATGTCGTGAAGTCTTACTCCATGGGCGCTCCGGCTCTGAACGGGATCACACTGAGCATTGGGGCCGGTGAATTTGTATTTATCGTGGGAGACAGCGGCTCCGGTAAATCGACACTGA
>CAYPSH010000156.1:0-4471 GCA_964413445.1 uncultured Acetatifactor sp. | reverse complement strand
AAATTTATTCATTTTTATTCTACTATAATACACAAAAAAAATCTAGGGGTGAGGGGAAATTATGTGCATTTTTACAAGCACCAAAAAGCGGGACGCAAAGCGTCCCGCTTCAGTTCATTCTCTCTCAATCATTGCTGCAGGAAAACCAGGCAAAATCGGCATGATTTTCGTTGTCTCCGCCGTTTGATGCGGCGTACATGCCGATGGTGCAGCCCACAAAACCACCTGCTTCTTCCGTCGTATAGGGCAGCAGATCAATTTCTTCTGCCACCATAACAAGCGGTCCGCTTTCAGAAACCCAGACGCGGGCTTTCTGATCTTTCGCCTGCAACCTGATGGTCACAAGGTCTGATGCAAAGGGTGTCTCGGAAATCGCGCTGTCCTCTCCCTTCACATGGGCGCTGACGCGTATCCTGCGTTCCTGTCCGCACCGGACAATTTCAATCCGCAGATGATTTTCATGATTCTGGAACAGCACAATACCCGCCGTCTCCTTCTCGTTCTGCGGATGGAACTCTACCCCGCAGGCTGCCGTAAAGGAATGTGTTTTCTGGCGCACTCCCAGATACGACGGATTCCCCAGCCTGCCAATCTCATCCTTACCGGTATACAGACGAAGGAAACCCTCCCGTTCCTTCAGGGAATACATGCTCTCATTTCTCTTTGTAATGCCAAGGAAACGGTCATCCAGGGTATTCTCATGGAAGGTAAAGTGATCCTGCAGGCACACCTCTTTTCCAAACCGGTATTCCGGAAGCGGAATCTCCAGGGTATCTTCCAGCCTGCCCACACCGGGACTGATCACCGGCCACTCGTTCTCCCAGACCACTTTGGCAAGGAAGGTTTCTCTTCCCATACTGCCGTGTCCTTTGCAGAGTCTGGTCGCCAGCATGACGATGTACCAGTTTCCGTTCTCATCATCTACCAGATCGCCGTGACCCGTATAGACCACCGGATAGTCCCGTCCGAGATTTCTGTGGGTGAAGATCGGATTGCGGGAGCAACCCTCAAACCAGGCAAACAAGCTCCTGCTCCTCGCCACAGATATACTGTGATCCCACTCCGTGCCGCCCTCCGCATGCAGCAGATAGTACCAGCCGTCCTTTTTATACAGATGCGGGCCTTCCGGCCAGATCACGTCCTTCACAGCTCCCTTCCAGATTGCCATGCTCTCTCCGGTCAGCTGCATCCTGTCAAGATCCAGCTCCTGCACCCAGATTTCCCAGTCGCCGTTATACCGCACGCCCTCCGGATTCGGTCTTGTCCCCACATAGTAGCATCTGCCGTCATCGTCAAAAAACAGGCTTGGATCAATACCCGGCGCACCCTCTCCGAGATAATAGGGATCAGACCATGGACCCGCAGGGTCTTTTGCCGTGACGATAAAATTATCTCTATATGACACGTTTGTCGTTATAATATAATAAGTGCCTTTGTGATAGCGTATCGTGGGTGCAAAAATACCACGGGAAATCTCCTCATGATCCAGCACAAGCTGTTCCTCTCTGTCCAGCACGTTTCCGATCTGCTCCCAATGTGCCAGATCTTTGCTGTGAAAAACAGGTACGCCCGGCGCATAGCCGAAAGTGGAGTTTACCAGATAAAAATCTTCTCCCACTCTGCAGATGGACGGGTCTGGATAAAATCCGCTCAAAATCGGGTTCTTTGCAATTGTCATGATTCACTTCCGTTCATACGGGAAAACGGTCTGTATCGAACCGTCCTCATTGTAATGGAGCTCCGTAAATTTCACACAGCGACGGTGGTTGATACCGCCGGACAGTTCACAGTCGTGATAAAACAGATACCATTTCCCGTTATATTCAACAATGGAATGATGCGTCGTCCAGCCGATCACAGGCTCCAGGATACGCCCCTGATAGGTGAAGGGTCCCGTGGGACTGTCTCCGATGGCATAGACGATGTAATGTGTGGTCCCGGTGGAGTAGGACAGATAATATTTGCCCTGATATTTATGCATCCACGGGTCCTCGAAATATCTTTTCTCCTCATCGCCCGAAAGGATCGGTTTTCCTTCTTCATCCAGTATCTCCACAGCCTTCGGTTTTTCCTGAAACGCAAGCATATCCTCGCTCATCAGAGCACAGTAGGGTGTCAGCGCCGGTTCTGAAGCCGGCGGTTCTTTTCCGTCAGGATCAAAGACGCCGGTCTGATATTTTTCCAGCTGTCCGCCCCACAGGCCTCCGAAATAGACATAAACCTTTCCATCGTCGTCCAAAAGTGCTGCGGGATCGATGCTGAAACTTCCCTCGATACATGTTTTCTCCGGCACAAAAGGGCCTTCCGGCTTGTCGCCGGTGGCAATGCCGAGCCTGAAATTTCCCTCCTTATCGCGCGCTGGAAAGATCAGGTAATATTTTCCGTTCTTATATACGATATCAGGCGCCCACATCTGATCCCTGACCCAGGGAACATCATCCATGCCCAGCGCCTCTCCGCAATCAACGCATTCCGAATCGACATCGTCCATCCGCAGCACATGGTAGTCCTGCATCTGATATTCATCCCCATTGTCATTGTCCTCTCCGTCATGGGGAATATCATGGGACGGGTAGATGTATAATTTGCCGTCAAATACGTGGGCAGACGGGTCTGCCGTAAAAATATGTGTCACAAGAGGTTGTCTCTCTCTGCTCATCCTGTCCCCTTTCTGGTCTTCTGCCATCCTGCTGTCCTTACCTTAAGCCTGTTTAGCCCTTCACAGCACCCGCTGTCAAACCGTCCACGATCTGATTGCTGAATGCGCAATATACTACGACCGTGGGTATGATCGCAATGATAATGGCCGCGAACATCTGTGAATAATTGGTGTTGTAGGGTCCTACGAACTTCGACAGGGACACCGGCAGCGTCTTTTTGTTGTCGTCCGAAATAAATACCATGGCAAGCAGCAGCTCGTTCCAGTTTGCCACGAACGTCATAAGCCCTGTTACAAAAAGTCCCGTTCTGGACAAGGGCAGTGCGATCTTGAAAAAGATTTCATAGATCGACGCGCCGTCGATACATGCCGACTCGATCAGTTCGTTTGGCATGCCCTCAAAAAAGCCCGTCATGATAAAGATAGTTGTCGGCAGGGAAAACGTCAAGTAAGGAAGGATCAGACCCGTCAGTGAGTTCGACAAGCCTATCTTCGCAAACCTGGTAAACAGCGGTATCATAACGCAGTGTACCGGTATCATCATGCCCAGCAGGAAATAGGTCATACAGGGCTTTGCCAGTTTCCAGCGCATCCTGGCGATCGCGAACGCCGCCATAGAGCCGATGACCATGCTTAAGATCAGTGTGACCGTACACACCACAAAAGAATTCCAGGTCGCCACGCCCAGCTTTCCGGCTGTCCACGCAAATGTAAAGTTATCCAGATAAAAGCTCTCCGGCAGGGCAAAGGGCGAGGTGAAAATCTCCGCATTTGTCTTGAAGGATACCATGAACACCCACAGGAGCGGCAAAATATAGATAAGAGCAACCAGCACCAGGAATACATAAATAACTACTGTTATTATATTGGATTTTGTTTTGTTGTCTTTCATATTCCCCTCCCGCTACATCTCATAACTCTCGGACTTGAACAATTTGTTGATCAATCCTGTCATCAGCAGGCACAGAGCGATCAGCAGCACACCAATGGCGCTGGCATATCCGTACTTGTTGTACTTAAAGCCCTGTGTGTACAGATGTGTCGCCAAAACCTCCGTCCTGTGATTCGGTCCGCCCTCTGTCATATTGAAGATCAGGTCAAAGAACTTCAGGGAGCCGATCGCATTTAAGGACATTGCCGTGGATACCATCGGCTTGATCAGCGGCAGGGTAATATAGCGAAAGCTCTTTACCTTACTGCAGCCGTCGATATAAGATGCCTCATACAGAGATTTGTTGATGCCTGAAATCTGCGCCATGTAGAGCATCATGGACTGTCCTACATACTGCCACAATGCCACAAAAGCGATGATCCACATGGGAAGGATGATATAACCGCTTGTGTCCATCAGCCACAACGGACCTTCAATCCCGAATTTTTCCAGCAGCTGGTTGATGCCCAGCTTCGTGCTGAAGATAAACATCCACAGAAGACCGAGCGCCGTGGAAGACAGGACGCAAGGCAGGTAGATGATATTTTTGAAGAGGTTGCGCCCCTTTTTGATGTTCGTCAGGAGCGCAGCCAAAAACAACCCCACGATCAACTGTGACACGCACGAGAAGATCAGGAAGAATAAGGAATTCTTAATTGCATATCTGAGAGTTTTATCCTTGAGCATATTTTTGTAGTTTTCAAGACCGATAAACTCAGGCGCTGTCAGCCCTTTGTATTCACAGAAGGAATAGTATACTGACTGGCAGATCGGTATGAACAATACAACGGTAAATAACAGAAATGCCGGTGCAATAAATATAAAAATCGCTTTCTTGTCTCGTAACAGTTTATCCATCTATTGTTCCTCCAACTACTTGT
>CAYPSH010000155.1:0-4483 GCA_964413445.1 uncultured Acetatifactor sp. | reverse complement strand
CCGGTCAAAGAGACAGATATGATAGGAAAGGCATGGTTCCATACCTCCTGTGAGGAGGATGGTTTTGGATTCGTGAAATAGGCAGATATGAATTATCAGTGGTATCCCGGTCATATGACAAAAGCAGTCCGTATGATGCAGGAAAATATAAAACTAATCGATTTGATCATCGAGATTGTGGATGCGAGGATTCCTATGAGCAGCCGCAATCCGGATATTGATGAACTGGGAAAGAATAAATCGAGAATCGTTCTCCTGAACAAATCTGATCTGGCTGACCCGGCCTTAAACAGGCAGTGGGTTTCCTACTTTCAGAAGAGCGGTTCCTTTGTTTTGGAGATCAATTCAAAGACCGGCGCAGGTATCAAAGCCATCAACGGACTTGTGCAGGAGGCCTGCCGGGAAAAAATAGAGCGCGACAGAAAGCGCGGCATTGTCAACCGTCCCGTGAGAGCCATGGTGGCAGGTATCCCGAATGTGGGAAAGTCTACCTTTATCAATTCCTTCGCTGGAAAGGCCTGCACAAAGACCGGGAACAAGCCCGGTGTCACCAAGGGAAAGCAGTGGATCCGGCTCAATAAAAACCTTGAGCTTCTGGACACTCCGGGTATCCTCTGGCCGAAATTTGAGGATCAGCAGGTTGGCATGCGTCTGGCGTTTATCGGTTCCATGAATGATGAGGTGATCATCATTGAGGAGCTGGCGTGTGATCTTTTGACGGTGCTTGGACAGTTTTATCCGGATGCGGTGTGTGAGCGTTACGGCATTGTGTGGGAGGACTCCGCCCCCAGGATGCTGGAGGAGATCGCCAGGAGCAGGGGATGCTTTATGAAAGGGGAAGTCCTGGATTTAAAAAAGGCGTCTGATCTTCTCCTGGATGACTTCAGAAGCGGCCGGCTGGGGCGCATGACGCTTGAGCGACCGGATATGCTTTGAAAAGCGTGCTTTAAGAGCAGCAAATACCGATAGATTTGGAGAATATGATAGATGAACAAAGTAATGAAAGAAATGATAAGTACATTGCTCTACCTGCTGGTAGTTCTGTGCCTGACCTGGCTGGTGGTCCATTTTGTGGCGCAGAGGACAGTGGTGGATGGCAGCTCCATGGAGCCGACTCTTTCAAATGAGGACAATCTGATCGTTGACAAGATCACTTATCGTTTTAAAGACCCCGAGCGGTTTGATATTATTGTTTTCCCTTTTCAATATAAGGAAAACACCTATTACATAAAAAGGATCATCGGTCTGCCCGGTGAGACGGTCCAGATCGACGAAAAAGGCAATATTTATATTGACGGCGAAATCCTTACGGAAAGCTATGGCCGGGAAATCATCCAGCCGGAGAATATCGGACGTGCGTCGGAACCCATCACTCTGGGAGATGACGAGTATTTTGTCCTGGGTGACAACCGGAACAACAGCGCCGACAGCAGGTATGAGCAGGTTGGCAACATACACCGCAAGGATATCATCGGAAGAGCCTGGATCAGGGTATGGCCTTTTTCAAAATTTGGTCTGTTGAAACACGGAGACTAAAAAAATGAGAGATCAGAAGGAAGAGATGGACTGCAAGTATGAAGAGTATCAGTGAAATAAAGGAACAATTGCAGGCAGCTTGCGCGGATGAGCTGCCTGCTTTTATAGAAATCTACGGCTCTGATGAGCGGGCGGGAGTACAGAAGCTGGTGCAGAGTGCCGCAAAGCAGATGGACGCGATTGAGAGGGAAAGACAGCGGATCGAGGCGCTGCGCGTCTATGAGGAGCAGTACAGAGAGTTTGATTATATCTGCGGCATTGACGAGGTCGGCCGGGGCCCCCTTGCCGGGCCTGTGGTCGCGGGTGCTGTTATCCTGCCAAGGGACTGCCGTATCCTGTATGTAAATGATTCCAAGAAGCTGTCCGAAAAAAAGAGGGAAGAGTTGTATGACATCATCATGGAAAAGGCGGTTGCGTGCGCAGTGGGATATGCCTCACCGGAGCGGATCGACGAGATCAATATCCTGCAGGCGACCTACGAGGCGATGCGGGAGGCAATCGGAAAGCTTGACCCTAAGCCGGATATCCTGTTAAATGATGCAGTCAGGATCCCGGGTGTAGACATCAGACAGGTGCCTATCATCAAGGGCGACGCCAAGAGCATCACGATAGGTGCCGCCAGCATTATTGCAAAGGTGACCAGAGACCGCCTGATGGTTCAGTATGACAAGGTGTTTCCGGAATATGATTTCGCCGGGAACAAGGGTTACGGGAGCGCCGCACATATCGCAGCGCTGGAGAAATATGGTCCGTCTCCTATCCACAGGAGGACCTTTATCAAAAACTTCAACTGTGCGGAGCGGAAATAAAAAGAAGAGCGATACAGAATATTCTGCCGGAGATATTGTATGAAACTAGGAGAATTATTTACCGGAAAAGCAAACACAGAAAACACATCTTACGTCGTTCCTTCCCAGTATGCAAAGACAGCAGACCTGAACCGTCAGATCCGTCAGATGGTACCGGGACAGCTTTTGCAGGGGGAAGTTGTGAGCAGGAACGGTTCCGAGGTTCAGCTCAGGCTGGCCGATGACATGCTGCTGAATGCCAGAGTGGACCAGAGCATCAATCTGGAAACGGGGAAGCTCCTTACCTTCGAGGTGAAAAACAACGGCACTGCACTCACCCTGAGCCCCTTATTTACCAATGTGTCAGCGGATGTCAATGTGCTGAAGGCTCTCGACATGGCACTGCTGCCGGTGAATACCACAACTGTGGACATGACGGAGCAACTGATGCAGGCAGGCATTCCTGTCAACAGGGCTAACCTGCAGCAGGTATACAGAGAGATCAATTTGTTCCCGGAAAGCGAAGTGGCGGATATCGTAAATCTCCACAGGCTGGAAATGCCGGTCACAGAGGCAAACGTGGAACAGATGATGTCTTACAGAAACCTTTCTTATCAGCTGTCGGATGCAGTGGATACGGTTTTGCAGCTGATCCCGGGTGCGGCAGAGGAAATGCTTGCGCAGGGGGAGGAGGACAGCGCGGTAAGGCTCTGTCAGCAATTGCTTTCCATGGTGCAGGAGGGGGCAGCTCCCACAGAGGAGGCTGCACAGGCAGCGGGGGATAAGCCTGCGGGAGTAATTTCAGCTGAAGGAATTCTTACAGAAGGAATTTCGGCAGAAGAGCTTGCAGCGGAAGATCTGACAGGGAAAGAAGCGGCTGCGGCGGGAATCGAAGAATCCGTAGAGGCCCAGGGCACTTCTTCCGGGACAGCGCCGGACGGGGTGCAGGATTTCGCAAAGACCCCGCTGACCGGCGCGGAGCGGCAGGAGCTTGCAAGACAGGTTCTGCAGTTTGCGGAGTCTTTGGAACTGTCTCCTGAGCAGGGACAGCTTTTTTCCGAAAAGCTGAACGGCTTTGCGGACGGGACTGTATCATCGGCAGAATTTTTCGGGCTGTCAGCGCAGCTGATGCAGGCGGCAGGGGGCAGAGGCATGCAGGGGGCGGCCGTGAAAGAACTGTTCGGGGACAATGCCTTTCAAAAGCTTGTCACCGCGCAATTGGAAGAACAGTGGACGATCCGCCCGGAGGATGTGGAGAGCCGGGAAAAGGTAAATGATTTATATAGTCGTCTCGGCAGACAGCTTGACGGCATCGGCCGTGCGCTGGAGGAGAGCGGGCAGTCGTCCGGCTCACTCTATAAGGCTGTCAGCCAGACCTCGCAGAGCATTGATTTCTTACAGCAGCTGAATCAGATGTACACTTATATCCAGCTGCCGCTGAAACTGCAGCAGGGACAGGCAAACGGTGATCTGTATGTCTATACCAACAAGAGAAACCTTGCGTCGCAGGAGGGAAAGATCAGTGCCTTCCTTCATCTGGATATGGAGCATCTGGGGCCTGTGGATGTCTACGTCACTCTTCAGGACAATAAGGTCAGCACTAAATTTTCGGTGCAGGATGAGGAGATGCTGGATTTTCTGGAAGAACATATGGGAATACTGACCGAGCGGCTGCAAAAGCGCGGATATGATTGTGACTACTCCATGTCGGTCAGGGACGATGCGAAAGAAGAGGGCGAAAAAGGCGGAGGACTGGCACCTGTGCTGCAGCAGGTGAGTGACATTCCCCTGACCCGGTATTCTTTTGATGTGAGAACATAGGAACGCATTCGGCGCAGGCAGCCGGGGGTAAGGGAAGCACCTGCGAAAGACGACAGGAAGGGCTGGCATCGTGGAAGAAAAAAAGGATAAAGTAAAACAGGCGATCGCCCTGGCCTATGATCCTTCGGATGAGGCTCCGAGAGTGATCGCCAGCGGCAGAGGCATTCTGGCGGAAAAGATCATAGAGAAGGCGAAGGAGAGCGATGTGCCTCTTCACCGGGATGACAGTCTGGCGGAGTCGCTTTCAAAGCTGGAGATCGGGGAGATGATACCGCCGGAGTTGTATGAGGTGGTGGCGGAAATACTGGTATTTGTGGATGCGATGGATAAGCTGAAGG
>CAYPSH010000154.1:0-4499 GCA_964413445.1 uncultured Acetatifactor sp. | reverse complement strand
AAACGGTCAATAAGAGTAGTAAAAGTAAAATATTTGCTATATAGACTCTAAAACCACATATCTGTTTATACGTACTTTGTTCAGCCGGGAGGCTGCAGTGCCCCATACGGAGGCTGTTCAGCCGATATCGCTTCAAGAGGCGCCGGCGGCACAGACAAAAGGACAACAGATTTCAGAGCAAGTGATGAGCCACGTCACTTGCTTTTATTTTGTTTCAGGGAACGCATTGATCTTGCGTTTCCCTAAAATACTTTACCATGAGGGGAAGGGGAGCATATGAGCGAGAAAATTTCTCTGTACGGATTTAACAATCTGACAAAGTCCTTGAGCTTCAACATCTATGATGTGTGTTACGCAAAGACCCAGCGGGAGCAGAAGGATTATATCGCCTATATCGACAAACAGTACAATTCAGAACGTCTTACCAAAATCCTGACAAATGTCACGGATATGATCGGAGCGACTGTGTTAAATATTTCCAGTCAGGATTATGAGCCACAGGGGAGTTCTGTCACCATTCTGATCGCGGAAAACAGCATGGTCCCGGTTGGGAGCACCACGGTGGCCCATCTGAATAAGAGCCATATCACCGTGCACACATATCCGGAATATCATCCTGAGACCTGCCTGGCGACCTTCCGGGTGGACATTGATGTGGCGACCTGCGGGGAGATCACGCCCCTGTCCACTCTGGATTATCTGATCGGCTCCTTTGACTCGGATATCATTACCATGGACTACCGGGTGAGGGGGTTTACCAGAGATGTCAGCGGGCAGAAGCTCTTTATGGACCATCACATGACTTCCATCCAGGACTTTATCGACTCCGCGACCTTAAGAAAGTACGACGCGGTGGATATCAATGTGTATGAGGCAAATATTTTTCATACAAAGATGCTGATCAAGGAGATCGACCTGCAGAATTACCTGTTCAACAGCGATGTGTATGAGCTCCCGCCCAGGACCAGGCTGGAGATCATGGACAACCTGAGAAGAGAGATGATAGAAATCTTCAGCGGCAGAAACGTTTTTTGACCGAGAAGAAGCCAGGCGGATGCAGGTTCAGAGAGGAGACACCGGAATGGGTCGATTTAACCAGTCCAGAGCGCCGATTTACGAGGCGCTGGAGGAATTCAGAAAAAACAGGATCGTGCCCTTTGACGTGCCGGGGCATAAGAGAGGCAGAGGGAATCCGGAGCTGGTGGAGCTTCTGGGGCAGCAGTGCGTGGGCATTGATGTGAATTCCATGAAGCCTCTGGACAATCTGTGTCATCCGGTATCCGTGATCCGGGAGGCGGAGGAGCTGGCGGCGGAGGCCTTCGGCGCGGCTTACGCCTTTCTCATGGTGGGGGGCACAACCTCCTCGGTGCAGAGCATGGTGCTTTCTGTCTGCAAAAAGGGAGACAAGATCATCCTTCCCAGAAATGTACACAGGAGTGTCATCAATGCCCTTGTGCTCTGCGGTGCCATTCCCATCTATGTCAATCCGGACATGGATGAGAGACTTGGGATAGCCCTGGGCATGAAGGTTTCCGGGGTGGAGAGAGCCATCGCGGAGAATCCGGAGGCGGTGGCTGTCCTGGTGAACAATCCTACCTATTACGGCATCTGCTCGGATCTGCGAAGCATCGTGAAGCTGGCGCACCGAAGCGGGATGAAGGTGCTGGTGGACGAGGCGCACGGAACGCATTTTTATTTCGGAGAAAATATGCCGGTTTCCGCCATGGCGGCGGGGGCGGACATGGCCTCTGTCAGCATGCACAAGTCCGGCGGCAGCCTGACCCAGAGCTCTTTCCTTTTGACAGGCCCCGGTATGAACCCGGGCTATGTCAGACAGATCATCAACCTGACCCAGACCACCAGCGCCTCCTATCTTCTGCTGGCAAGTCTGGATGTTTCCAGACGCAATCTGGCGCTTCGGGGAAAGCGTGAATTTGAGAAGGTGACGGCGCTTGCGGAGTATGCCCGCAGGGAGATCAACCGCATAGACGGCTACTACGCCTACACCTCCGAGCTGATAAACGGCGACAGCATCTATGATTTTGACAAGACCAAGCTGACGGTGAACACGCTTGACATCGGTCTTGCGGGAATTGAGGTGTATGATATCCTGCGGGATGAGTATGATATCCAGATGGAGCTCGGGGACATTGCAAATGTGCTCGCCTATATTTCCATCGGCGACAGGGAGCGGGACATGGAGCGCCTGATCAGCGCTTTTGCAGAGATCAGGAGAAAATACAGTAAGGACAATACGGGTATGTTTACCCAGGAATATATTGAGCCGAAGGTGGCGGTATCCCCTCAGAATGCTTTTTACGCGGAAAAGGAGTCCCTGCCCATCGAAGAGACAAAAGGGCGCATCTGCAGTGAGTTCGTCATGTGCTATCCGCCGGGCATTCCGATCCTTGCCCCGGGGGAGGAGATCACGGAAGAAATCCTTGCGTATATCGCTTACGCGAAGGAGAAGGGCTGCTCCATGACAGGGCCGGAGGATGCCGGCATCGAGCGGCTGAACGTGTTAAAAGAGGAATGGATCGCGTGAAAAAGGAGGCAGAAGATATGGAATTGTGGTTTTCAGAACCTCATACACCAAATGTGAAGCTGTCGATCAGAGTGGATAAGCAGCTCTACAGCGGGGAGAGTGACTTACAGCGGATCGATGTGTTTGAATCCCCGGAATTCGGACGGTTTCTGGTGCTGGACGGGTATGTGATGCTGACGGAAAAGGATGAGTTCATCTATCATGAGATGATCGTGCATGTGCCTATGGCGGTCCACCCGGATGTGAAACGTGTTCTGGTCATCGGAGCCGGGGACGGCGGCGCCATCAGGGAGCTGACCAGATATCCGGAAATCGAGCATATTGATCTTGCCGAAATCGATGAGCAGGTGATACAGGTGTGCAGAGAGTTTTTGCCTAAGACAGCCGGAAAGCTGGGCGACCCCAGGGTCCACATTTATTATGAGGACGGCCTGAAATTTGTGAGGCACAAGGAGGACGAATACGATCTGATCATCGTGGACTCCACTGACCCCTTCGGGCCCGGCGAGGGGCTGTTCACCAAAGAGTTTTACGGCAATTGCTATAAGGCGCTGAAGGAGGACGGCATTATGGTAAACCAGCATGAGAGCCCCTTCTACGAGGCGGATGCCACAGCCTGCATGCGGGCACACAAGCGGATCGTGGAGAGCTTCCCCATCAGCCGTGTCTATCAGGCCCACATCCCCACCTACCCTTCCGGGCACTGGCTGTTCGGTTTTGCGTCAAAAAAATATCATCCGGTGCACGACCTGGACGCCGAGAGATGGCTTGCAAGGGAGCTGGAGACGAGATATTATACCCCGAGGCTGCATGAGGGTGCCTTCTGCCTGCCGGCATACGTGGAAAAGCTGCTGCGCAGGGTAGAGGTAAGGGACGCATAAAAACAGTGTGCTGCGGGCAGGTCAGAAGTGTTGTGAATACGAGATGAAAAAAGATGCGACAAGGAGGAGAAAGATGTCCAAAATATTGATTATCGGCTGCGGCGGCGTGGCGAGCGTGGCAATTCAGAAATGTGCAAGGAAGGCGGATGTGTTTACGGAAATCTGCATAGCAAGCCGCACTGTGGCGAAGTGTGATGCCCTGAAGGAAAAGATTGAGAAGGATCTGAAGGAAAGCGGGGCGCAGGTACCGGTCATCACCACCGCGCAGGTGGATGCGGACAAGGTGGACGAGCTGATCGCTCTGATCGAAAAAGTAAAGCCGAAGGCAGTCTTAAATCTGGCGCTTCCCTATCAGGATCTGACCATCATGGATGCCTGCCTTGCCTGCAAGGTGGACTATATCGACACGGCAAACTATGAGCCGGAGGACACCGAAGATCCCCAGTGGCGTGCTATTTATGAAAAGAGGTGCAAAGAAGAGGGCTTTACCGCCTACTTTGACTATTCCTGGCAGTGGGCGTATAAGGAAAGATTTGAGAAAGCCGGGATTACCGGCCTTTTGGGAACCGGCTTTGACCCCGGTGTCACAAGTGTATTCTCCGCCTATGCGCTGAAGCATTATTTTGATGAGATCCATACGATTGACATCATGGACTGCAACGGCGGAGATCACGGCTATCCCTTTGCAACAAATTTCAATCCCGAGATCAATCTCCGCGAGGTTTCCGCCAACGGCTCCTACTGGGAGGACGGACACTGGGTGGAGACAAAGCCCATGGAGATCAGGAGAGAGTACGATTTTGCCCAGGTGGGAAAGAAGGATATGTACCTGCTCCACCATGAGGAGATCGAATCTCTGGCAAAGAATATCCCCGGAGTGAAGCGGATCCGCTTCTTTATGACCTTCGGGCAAAGCTACTTAACCCACATGAAATGCCTGGAGAACGTGGGAATGCTGCGCACAGACCCGGTGCTGTTTGAGGGGAAGGAGATTGTGCCGATCCAGTTTTTGAAGGCACTTTTGCCCGATCCGGCATCCTTAGGCCCCCGCACGGTGGGAAAGACCAACATCG
>CAYPSH010000153.1:0-4506 GCA_964413445.1 uncultured Acetatifactor sp. | reverse complement strand
TAAGAATTGAATTTTATGAGGAAGCAGCCATGAACACGGCTGCCGACCTTCTGACCGCAGCGTCCTATTCGCTGCATGTGAGAAATTAGGGAGGAAAAGAACTCAGGCGGATTTTATCCGCCGTTTCTTTTGTATAAAACTTGTAAAAAAGATGCAAACCAAAAGTCCGAAAGCTCCGCCGCAGGTGTCCAGAAGGACATCCCACACGGATGCATATCTGCCGGGCACAAAATACTGATGGAATTCATCCGCGGCGGCAGATAAAAAGACCCAGATGACAGTCAGCAGGTACAGGAACCTGCCCCGTTTCAGCCAGCTGCACCACACAAGATATACCAGTATGCCCATACAGGCATACTCTGAAAAATGTGCAAGCTTCCTGACAGGGTGCTCGAAGTATTCCACCATGCTCTCCATCATCATCTGACTCCAGTTTCTGCCCGTCACCGCATTAAAAAATTCCACGCACTTCTCTGTGACAAGCTGGCTTAAGGAACCTGACTCCTCACCGTCCTGGGCGGAGAACCCGAATATCATCACATAAAGTGCCAGCAGCAGGATTGCCGCCGGCACAGATTTCAAAACTTTTTTTATCTTATTATTTTGCATTTTCACTGACTGTCTGGTAGGTTTCTATCCTGGCAAGATCCATCTCCGTCATCCCGATAAATATGGCGCCGTACTTGCACATATCCTTCCCTTTCTCAATTCTGACGATCCTTACAAAGGCATGGATCACTTCTTTTGTCCAAATGGTCAGGTTGCATTCATACATCTCATTCAGCTGCAGTTCCTCGGCACATTCAAAACCAATGCCGCCCTTGGACACATCAAGCAGCTCAACGGTAACCTTTTTATGCGCTTCGGCTGCATCCCCCATCTGCTTGATCAGCAATTCCATGATCAAATCTGTTCTCTTGCTAAGTCTTCTCTCTTCCATAATAAAACCAAGCCTTTCCAAAAACCAATCCTTCGACCTGCTACATAGAAAAGTATAACATTTTCCCTCTTCCTCAACAAGAGTTTTCTGTTATTTTATAAACATCGCATCACCGAAGCTGAAGAAGCGGTATTTTTCTCTGACGGCCTCCTCGTAGGCTGCCAGCACCTTCTCTCTTCCGGCCAGCGCGGAAACCAGCATCACAAGGGTGGACTCCGGCAGATGGAAGTTGGTGATCAGGGCATCCAGCACCTTGAAGCGGTAGCCCGGGTAAATAAAGATCTCCGTATTGTCGCTTCCGGGCTTTACAATGCCGTTTTCATCCGCAGCGCTCTCGACGGTCCTGCAGCTTGTGGTCCCCACGCAGATGACTCTTCCGCCGTTTTTCTTCGTCTCATTGATCGTGTCAGCCGCTTCCCCTGTCACCTGATAAAATTCAGAGTGCATATGATGCTCCAGGACATTGTCCTCCTTCACAGGCCGGAAGGTTCCCAGCCCCACGTGCAGAGTGACATAGGCAAGCTTTACGCCCTTTTCTTCTATGGCGGCAAGCAGTTCCTTCGTAAAATGGGGTCCCGCCGTAGGCGCCGCAGCCGAGCCCTCGAACTTCGCATAGACTGTCTGATAACGGTCCCTGTCCTTGAGCTTGTGGGTGATGTAGGGCGGCAGGGGCATCTCGCCCAGCCGGTCCAGCACTTCCTCCCAGATGCCCTCATACTCGAAGCGGATCAGGCGGTTGCCCTCCTCCACTGTCTCCAGCACCTCGGCCTTCAAAAGCCCGCCGCCGAAGAGGAGTCTGGTGCCGGGTTTACATTTCTTCCCGGGCTTTACCAGCGTCTCCCAGACGTCGGCTTCTCTGCGCTTTAAAAGCAGCACCTCCACATGGGCGCCTGTGCCTTCCCTCTCCCCCAAAAGTCTTGCGGGGATGACCTTGGTGTTGTTTAAGACCAGGCAGTCGCCGGGATTCAGGTAATCGATGATCTCCTTAAACACATGGTGGCTCACCTGTCCGGTCTCCCGGTCCAGCACCAGAAGTCTGGATGCCGATCTGTCCTCCAGGGGGTCCTGGGCGATCAGCTCCTTTGGCAGGTCAAAATAAAAATCACTCTTTTTTAATGCAAAGGGGGGATTGCTCCCCCCGATATTTTCCGTCATAGACTGGCTCCTTCAGCGAATGCGATGTAACCGCGGTATGTCTCATAGATATCGGCCTTGCTGGTCGCCTCCCAGGGCGCGTGCATATTAAGGACTGCCACACCGCTGTCGATCACGTTCATGCCGTACAGCGCCAGGATGTAGGCGATGGTTCCGCCTCCGCCGACGTCAACCTTTCCAAGCTCTGCCGTCTGCCATGCAATTCCCTTCTCGTCCATGATCTTGCGGATATGCGCCATGTACTCCGCGTTGGCATCGTTGGAGCCGGACTTTCCTCTGGAGCCGGTGAACTTGTTGAACACCATTCCGGCACCCATCCAGGCGGCATTTTTCAGTTCAAAGCAGCTGCGGTAAGCGGGGTCGAAGGCTGCACTCACATCTGAGGAAAGCATGCAGCTGTTTGCCAGGCATCTTCTCATGGTCAGCTCGCTGTACTCGCCGGTCAGGTTCATGACCTCAGCCAGGGCATTCTCGAAGAAACGGGAGCGCATACCGGTAGCGCCCACGGAACCGATCTCCTCCTTGTCCACAAGGATACAGCAGACCGTCCTCTCTGCATTTTCGATATCCAGCATTGCCTTCAGGGAAGTGAAGGCGCAGACTCTGTCGTCCTGTCCGTAGGCGAGTATCATGCTGCGGTCGAAGCCGGCCTCTCTTGCCTTGCCTGCGGGAACCACCTCCAGCTCTGCGGAGAGGAAGTCATCCTCCTCGAAGTCATAGGTCTCCTTCAAAATAGCGAGCACGCCGGACTTGACGGCATTCTTTGCCTTTTCCTTCGCCTCGTCGCTCTCCTTTTCCTCCTCACCGATGACGATCGGCTTAGAACCCACAATGATATCCAGCGCTTCGCCCTCGATGACCTTTGCGGCCTTCTTCTCCATCTGCTCTGCGGCCAGGTGAACCAGCAGGTCGGATACGAAGAAGACAGGATCGTCCTCGTTCTCACCCACGTTGATCTCGCAGGTGGTGCCGTCCTTCTTCACAACAACCCCGTGGATCGCCAGAGGCATCGCTGTCCACTGATACTTCTTGATACCGCCGTAATAATGGGTATCCAGATAGGCAAAGGTGTGATCCATATCCTCAAACATGGGATACTGCTTTACATCCAGTCTGGGGCTGTCGATGTGAGCGCCCAGAATGTTGATGCCCTCTTCCATGGGCTTCTCCCCGATGCGGAAGATCGCGATGGACTTGTTCATCCACACGCTGTAAACCTTGTCGCCCTTCTTTAAGGCCTTTCCCGCCTTGCGGGCGCTCTCAAGCTCCTCGTACCCGGCAGCCTCGATGAGGTTCACGATGGTATCGATGCACTCTCTCTCCGTCTTTCCGTTGTCCAGGAAGTTCCTGTACTCCTTTGCCAGCTGCTCCAGCTCGCCGGTCTGTGTCTCATTGTAATTTTCCCAAGCACATTTCTTTAACATAAAAATCTACTCCTTACTGATCGTATCTCAATCTTCTGTTTCTGGTCTGCGGCAGACTCACTGCCGGGCGGGTTCTCCGCCCATCCCGGGAAACGCTGATTTCATCAGCATTTCCTTAGCTGCGCAGGTCAATGTCAAGCTGCTTCTTCAGGTTCTTTAAGATCTTCGCCACGAACCTGTCCACGGAATCCGCCTCAAACGCCTCATCCTTGGGCTTAAACTCGATGGTGAACGCCATACTCTTCTTGTCCTCCGGGATCTGCTCACCCTCATACACATCAAAGAGATGGATGCTCTTGATGTAGGAGCAGGATCTGTTGATCACCTCTTCCACCTGGCCGCAGGAGACCTCCCTGCTCATCACAAGGGCAAGGTCACGGCTCTCCTCAGGGAACTTTGACAGGGGCGTGAAGGCCGCTCTTCTGTCGTACCACTGGGAGAGAAGCTTCAGATCGATCTCCATCACAAAGGCGCTGGTCCTTAAGTCCAGATTCTCAGCCACCTCGTAGGCAACCTTTCCGAGATAGCCCACCTTAACACCCTCACAGTAGATGTCCGCTGTCTGATAGGGGTGCAGATAGGTCTTTTCAGAAGGTCTGTATTCAAACTTTAAGAACAGGGTCTGAGCCGTCTTCTCCGCAATCCCCTTTAAGGTAAAGAAACTCTCCTTCTCGCCGAAGATACCCACACAGAGGGTCTCTCTCTCATCGGGATAATCATTCAGCGGAAGCTCCTTCGGGACAAACACCTTTCCGATCTCAAACAGGCGGCCCTCCAGGGTTCCCCTCTTGTTGTTCCTTGCGATGGCATTCAGCATGGAGGCCGCGAGGGTTGTCCTCATCAGAGAAAGCTCCTCGTTGATGGGGTTCAGGATCCGGATGGCATTGCGCTCCTTAGCATCAGCGGGAAGGCGCAGCAGGTCAAGGTCCGAGGGGGAGAAGAAGGAATAATGGATGCACTCGTATGCTCCCTGGCTGCAAAGCGCCC
>CAYPSH010000152.1:0-4528 GCA_964413445.1 uncultured Acetatifactor sp. | reverse complement strand
TTTCCGAAAGAACAGATAGAAATTGACTGCAAGACGAAAAAATTGAAATAATCAGTGCAGTTTTCAGAATCTATACGCCATCTGACGGAAAATGTGGTAACATAGACGGAGAAGAGATCAAGGCATGAGTTTGGGAAGAAGCAGAGGGAACCTATGGAGGAAAAAGACGCTTTCAGAGAGGCACTTGGCAATTTTACGTTTGATGTTGCAAGCGGCGGTGCGATAGCGCATCTGGCGGATCTGGGCTATCCGCCGCAGGAGATACAAAAAAGGCTGGATTTCCCGACGCCCTATGAACGGGTGAGGGAGGCATATCTGAAATGGCTCCTGGACAGGAAGATCATTGTGGAAGAGAAGCAGGAGTTTGGCAGGAAGCAGGAGAGAGCGCATTTTGTGACGGAATATGACGCTTACGGCCACAAGAGCTTCCGCAGGGTCGTGGAACAGGGGGAAGGCAGTGCACCGGTATCAGATCCGGAGGAATTTGCGGATGTGAGCTTTGACCAGAATGCCTTCGGAAGCTTCGCGCTCTTTTTAAAAGAGTATTGCTGCGGGGAGGCGCGAAACGCTTATGTCTCCTGTGACTTCGGCCTGCGGGCAGGGAGGGCGCCGGAAGCATACGAAGCATTCTTAAGGCCGCTGACAGAGGAACAGCGCCTCTACATGGAGGGAGTCCGCTGGGAGCGGAAAGAGGTGTGGCATGTCCTGGATGAACGGATGAGAGGGATTCTTGCCACTTTGTATGAACAGTCCTCCTACCACGGGACGATTCTGGTTTTTGATAAGAAGGAGCGGATTCATTTTTAATGGAAAGGAGTCGGGAGAATCATGCAGACAAGAGAAGAAGCGTTGGCGTATGGGCTTTCCTTCCCGGACACCTACAGGGAGGCTCCGTTTCATGATGACAACTGGCAGCTTGTCCGGGTGAAAGGAAGCAAAAAGGCATTCCTGTGGACTTATGAGCGGGGTGGATATATCAATCTCAATGTCAAGGTCGATCCGGAGTGGAGAGAGTTCTGGAGAAGTGCATTCCGGTCGGTCATCCCCGGATGGCACCAGAACAAGGAGCACTGGAATACGATCATCCTCGACGGCACCATCCCTGACGAAGACATTAAGAGGATGATAGCGGAGAGCTATGATCTGGTAACGGACAGTCCTGCAAAGAGGATCTACGAGGCGGTAAAGAAAATCCCGAAGGGAAAGGTGGCAACCTACGGACAGGTGGCAGAGCTTGCAGGGGACCGGAAGATGGCGCGTGCGGTCGGAAACGCCCTGCACAGGAACCCGGACCCGGACAATATCCCCTGTTTCAGAGTGGTGAATGCCAGGGGAGAACTCGCGGGCTCCTTCGCCTTTGGCGGAGCCGAAGTCCAGGAGAAGCTCCTTGCCGCGGAGGGGATAGAGGTTGTGGACGGCAGGGTCGATCTGGAAAAATACGGGATCAGTATATAATTGCATATTTTCTGCCTTTGTAGTAATCTGTAAGAAATAGACTGACAAAGGAGGCTTTGGGAACTATGGATTTTCATCCAAACAGTACCTTTTTGTTTACGCTTGCAGCCATTGTTATTTTGTTTGTCATCGCGCAATCTGTTTTTTTCCTGATCAGGGCTTACAGACGCGGGACTGCAGTCGGAATGGACAAAAAGGTCCTCAATCGCACGATAATATCCACCGCTGTCTTTACCGTGGCACCTGCCGTTTCCATTCTTTTAGGTGTCATTACCCTCTCTAAATTTTTGGGAATACCTCTTCCCTGGATCCGGCTCAGCATCATCGGCGCCATCACCTATGAACTGCCTGCCGCCACAACCACGGCACAGGCTCTGGGCGTTTCCCTGTCTGAGACCATCACGGATCCACAGGTTTATTCTGCGATCGCCTGGGTTATGACCCTGGGGATCATCCCCGGCATGTTTGTGATACTCTTTTTCCTGAAAAAACTGCAGGGAGGCATCCTCAAATTAAAAACCAGAGACCAGAAATGGGGCGATATCTTTATGACCTCTCTTTTCCTGGGGATGATCTCTGCTTTCCTCGGCATGGTCTTTTCTGACATCAGAAGCGGTCTTCCCGGCTTCATTCCCATTTTCGTCATGCTTTTTTCTGCACTTGTGATGTCCGTGATCGGACTTCTTATAAAAAAATGCGGGATGAAATGGCTGGAAACCTATGCGCTGGCACTCAGTATGCTGCTGTCCATGGTTTTCGCTGTTATCATCACACCGCTGATCGGATAAGGAGGTATTGGTTTGGATACACAAAGTTATAACGACAGAACCCATTTCACAGGCAGGATCTGGATGGCGCTTGCCATAACGGTAGTTTTGGCGGTCCCTGTTTCCATCTGTGTCTACTATAACGCATGGCCCCGTCTTTCCGCTGTCTTAAAAGGACTTTTGGGCGTCGCCCCCATTTTCTGGACCGTGGGCATTATTGAAGTATTTACCTATAGTCCCATGCTTGGCTCCGGCGGCTCCTACCTTGCTTTCGTGACCGGCAACATTACGAACCTCAAGGCGCCCAGCGCCTTAAATGCCATGGAAAGTGCCGGCGTAAAGCCCGGCTCTGACGAGGGAGAGATCATCTCCACGATCGCCATTGCCACCAGCTCCATTGTGACCACCGTTGTCATTGCGCTGGGAGTGCTCCTGCTTTCCTTCCTGACACCGATCCTGAATTCACCGGTTCTGGCGCCAGCCTTTGACAACATTCTTCCCGCCCTGTTCGGCGGTCTTGCCGTGGTCTACATCAGCAAGAATGTAAAAATCGCAATTGCACCACTGACGTTTATGATCGTGCTGTTTTTGCTGGTCCCGTCCCTGTCAGGCTCCGTGGGTGTCCTGGTCCCTGTCGGTGCCCTGATCGCGATCGGTGTTTCCCGTATCCTTTACAAAAAGGGATTGCTGTAGAAAGAAGGTGTTTTAGTTGATTTCTCTATTCTATATACTGATAGGGCTTTTGCTCTTATTTATCATTGTGATCCTGGTGCGGGCGGCCCGGTTCAAGCCCTATCCCGATCCTGAGACCCTTCCCGGCGATGTGACCTGCAACCGGGATAAGATCCTATCGGATATGCAGTCCATGATACAATGCAAAACGGTTTCCCATTCGGACGAAACTCTGACGGATTTCTCCGAGTTTGAGAAATTCCGTTCTCTTTTGGAGGAACGATTTCCTCTGATCCACCAACATGCTGAGAAACATCTGATCGGTAAAACCGGACTCCTGTTTTGCATCAGGGGCGAAGCCTCCGATTCCCCGAGCGTCTGCATGGCGCACTATGATGTTGTACCCGTAAACGAAGCGGACTGGGACAAGCCGGCTTTTGAAGGATTGATCGAGGATGGTTTCCTGTGGGGAAGGGGCACGCTGGATACCAAAGGAACCCTCTGCGGCATTATGGAGGCGTGTGAACAGCTTCTCTCGGAAGGCTTCAGGCCCAGACAGGATTTATACCTGTCCTTCTCCGGGGATGAGGAGATCTGCGGGGACAGTTGTCCTGCCATTGTGTCCTGGTTCGAAGAACAGGGGATCAAACCAGCTTTCGTTCTGGACGAGGGCGGCGCCGTGGTGGAAAAAGTTTTCCCCGGCGTGGACAAAGAATGCGCTTTGGTCGGAATCGCGGAGAAAGGCACCATGCACCTGGATCTGACCTTAAAGAGCAAGGGGGGACATGCATCTACTCCGCCTGTCCATACCGTGATCGGAAAACTGGCGCAGGCGATGGTGACCATTGAAAAGAAGCCCTTTAAACCCCAGATGACGCCGCCTGTATCCGGTATGTTTGACACTCTGGGACGTTATTCCTCCTTTGGCTATAAAGTGCTGTTCGCAAATCTCTGGTGCTTCAGACCTCTGCTGAATCTGATCTGCCGTAAATCCGGCGGAGAATTAAATGCCATGGTGCGGACCACCTGTGCCCTGACGCTGATGGAAGGAAGCGAGGCATTCAATGTCCTTCCTCCCAAAGCCTCCGTAGGCATGAACCTGCGCCTGCTGGGAACGGATACCATGGACTCTTCTGTGGAATATTTAAAGAAAATCATCGGAAACGACGAGATCACCTATACCGTTAAAACCGGCATGAATCCGTCCATCTGCTCTGATACCGATTGTGAAGCCTATGAAACTCTGAAAAAGGCAATCCACACCACATGGCAGGACGCGATCGTTTCTCCTTATCTGATGATGGCGTGCAGTGACTCCCGCCACTACTGCCGTATTACGGATAAAGTGTACCGTTTCTCCGCCATGAAGCTCTCGAAGGAAGAGCGCGGTATGATCCACGGCAACAATGAACGCATCCCCCTGGACACCCTGGTAAAAACAGTGGAATTTTATATCAGGCTGATCAGAGCAATCTGAGTATGAAGGAAAGTAAGGGATATGGAAGAGAGACGATCCCGCAAAGAAAACAGTATATAGAAATGAAAACGATCAATGAAGTTTTAAAAGAGACATATGGGGAAAAAGTATATCGTATCTCACTCAATGCGGGCTGTACCTGCCCGAACCGGGATGG
>CAYPSH010000151.1:0-4548 GCA_964413445.1 uncultured Acetatifactor sp. | reverse complement strand
GTGATCTCATCATAGTACATTTTCCTCCTGTCAAGGCGGAGCGCGCTTCCTTCTGTCAGTCCGGAAGCCATTAACCTCCATAAAAGGTCCGGTTACATAATTACCGCTCCGTTAATATTTGTAAATACGTTCTCATCTGTCTCTGTACTGTCCATTGCAGTGACCACTGTCTGATTCGGTACGTTCACTATAAATGCCAGCTGATCCACAATTACCAGAGAATCCCTGATTCCCTTCTGTCCGGCCTTCAATGCCCCCTGGTTGAGCCGCTCAAGCTGCCCGTCATCCAGTTCGATGTTGCGGTCATTTAATCTTCCCAGCGCATGCTTGGAAAATTTCAGGCCTTCCGTCTGCTCCGTCTGCGTTTTCTGTTCCAGGATCTCCTGAAAAGATGTGCTGTCTGCACTGTGGGCATCCTCTGTTTTCCGCTGACTGTTCAGATATCGGTCAGTCAGCTGTTCCATGGAGAGATAGCCATTTGTCTGAAGCTTCATGCTGTCACCTCTGAAGACTCCTCATCTGCCTCTGCCACTTCGACACTATCCTCCTCCTGCGAAGCTGCCTCGGCATTCTCCGCAGCCTTGCGTATATCAGCAAGCTTTGCGATATAATTCTGCAGAGATGTAACAGTGTCCTTTGCCAGAAAAGTCTTCTCATAATCACTCATTCCGTTGTAAATCTCTTCCAGTTCATCGATCGACTCCGCATCCGACAGATCCACACCGCCCACCACAGGCAGCTTGTTGAGCTGAACCGTGAAATCGTAGGCCTTGTCGTATGCCGCCAGATACTCGCTGTCTGCAACAGTATCCAGATCATCCAGCGAATAAAGGGATTCGTCGATGGCGAGATATGCCTTATTATTTTCAAACACCACATAGTCGACCTTGCCCTTCACATAATTCGTTTCTCCTGTGGAGGAAGTGGTCTTGATATAAACCTGCTCTCCCACAAGTGAACTTGCTCTGGCAAGATCTGTGCTGGCCGCCATGTTCTGCATCTGTTCTACCTGTGAGAACTGTGCATACTGGGATATATATTCCGTATTTGAGGTCGGTTCCAGCGGATCCTGATACTTCATCTGAGCTACCAAAAGCTTTAAAAAGGAATCCTTGTCCATACTGGTCGAATCCGTGCTTGAAGTACTGCTCAGGGAACTCTGGGAAGCTGATTCAACAATCTTTCCGTCCTCAACTTGTGCAACTAATGCCATCTTTAAGCTCCTTCCTTACTGCTCATTGCCTGCAATAAGCATGTTACGCGGTGTAGTCCACCGTATTGCCTCCCGCCGACAGCATATCGACCGCCAGGGCATCTGCCTGTTCCATGTCTTCCGCTGCCATAGGCTCTTCCAGATTGATCCGTCTGATCCTGGTCCGTCTCGCCGGTTCGCGGTTTTTGCTTTCTCCCCGTCCCTGATCCAGGTTTCTCTCGAACTCATGGGTCTGGACAGTCACCTCGATAGCGTTCACCTTGACACCCTGTTCCTCAAAGCTTTCCTTCAGCTGGATCATCTGACTTTCCAGTGCCGATTTCACCGCCTCATTCTGAGTGATAAAGTTCGCTGTCACGACACCGCCTTTGCTCGCCAGATGGATCTGCAGGGTACCGAGACTTTCGGGATGCAGCTGCATTTCCAGGCTGGAGGTATCTTCCTTAACCGAGGTCTTCATGTAGTCCATGATCTGATTCATGATGTCCACAGTCTCGTCACTCCATCCGGAAGTACCTGAAGCCGCTTCTGCGCCATCCGCCTGAAGCTTATCCGCTTCCAGGTTCTGCAAAAACACATTGTGGACTTCTCCGTCACCGGTTGTCTGATGCTGATTCCGGCTTTCCTGACCACTGAATGTACTGTCATCACTGTCAGCTTCCGAAGCTGTCTTCTGTTTCTGTTCCCCATTCTGCGGGTTCTCTACTGTAAGATGCTGTTCCGAGTTCTGCTCGGGGGACTGCTCCCGGTTCACTGCTGCCGTATCGTCGGATCTCACCTCTTTTGTTTCCTTCACATCCGGCTGCACGGGCTCCGGTGAAAGTGTTTCCGTCACAGGCTCTTTCAGCTTCTGAACGATGTCCGATACCGTCTGTGGATCCAGATCAAGCGTCTCTGACGCCTCTGTGAGAATCGTCTGCAGCTGTGCTGTGAGATCCCGGTAATCCTCGTAGAGGTCTCCGTCCGTCACCAGGGCTGCGAGATCTTCGTCTCCGGTCAGATTCAGGAACAGCTGTGTCGCCGTCCGGACATCCAGTACGTCAAGGGTATCAATTCCCAGCTCTTCCATCGCATCCTGCACATCCTGCACATCCACCTCAAGCACCTTCGCCAGCTCTTCAACGAAATCCGCCGCCGAGGTCTGAAGGACACTCATCACTTCTTCCTGCTGCTGTGGGGATATCTCCTCCGGTCCTGCCGGGTCTTCTTCCTCAGGCAGCGCATTTTTTGTGCGGACCAGATGATCTTCCTTGGCCTTCAGCGAGTCCCCGGGGGTCTTTTTTACAGTCTGTCTGAGATCCGGCTTTGACTCTTCATACGAACTCTTTCCGGACTGGTTATACCAGATCTGCTGGAAGCCATTCTTGCCGTTTACCGTATTCCGGCTGCCGCTGGTCCCGGAAGTCTGCTGTGCGGCCAGAACCGAACCTACATCCTTTACAGATGTTGCCGTCATATTTCTCCTCCTTTCTCTCAATTTCCTCTGCCGTTTTTCGGCTCCTTTGATGTTCCTCAGAGACCTTTCGTATATAAAAAGCCTCTTGGAAATTTATCGGTCCCAAACAAAGGAAACTTAAGAGTCGGGGTTCATTATTTTCGTGAGCTTAGCTGCCACCTCGGAGTCCATCGCTGCGAGGATATCTCCTCTCTCCTCCGATGTCATGGAGCCCAATATCTTTGCAACCAGGTTCAGATCATCCGTCATTTCCTCGAAAATTGCCGCCGCTGCCTTGGGTTTCATCTGAGAATAGGTATTGGCGTAATCCTGGATTTCCTGGCTCTCCTCCGACTGGGTCACCACCTGCCTGTAAAGAGATTCCGCCGTGGTGGGGTCCATCTCCTCATACCACTTTCTGAATTCCTCCGCACCGGGTCCCTTCTCGGCGTATACCACTTCTTCATAAAATTCATTTTGGATCCGCTGGAATTCCACCTGCTTTTCTTCAAACTGCTTGAGTCTGTCGTTCTCTGCAGTCAGGGTTTCTATCTGTTCATCCCTGCTGTCGCAGGAAGTCTGCAGTCTGTCAACCTCCAGTTCCAGCTGCCTGATGGCATCCACCGCATCCTCCAGGCTGGAATAACCGCCGTAGCTCTCCGAGTCCGCAGTGTCCGCCGCAGAAGACCCCGGCAGGATCTTGTTCACCACAGGAACATTCTTCAGGATCGGCGACAGAACAGAACTGCCGAAGCCGCCGATATCCAGCTTTACAATGACACAGATCACTGCGATCCACAGGAAAATGATCAGGATGGTTGCCGCAAAGGTCACAACACCGCTTCCTCCGCCGTCGTCCTCCAGTTCGTCCTCCTGCCTGGCGATCTCCTTCGCACGCCTTTTGGCTTCCTTCTTCTGCTCCTTCTGTTCTTTCTTCAGGCGCTTTTTTTCTTCCTGAAGTTTTCCCTTCTCATCTTCTGCCTCGGCGGCCTCAGTCGTCATCTCATTAGCCATATTTCTCCTCATTTCCGGGTGTTGTTACCCTTCATTCCGCCATCTTCGGAATCTGACCAAAAGTCCGTATCCTCTGTCTTCTTACGCTGCCCGTGTTTATAGCTGGTGAGCTCGTCCACTACCTTGCTCTCCTGCCGCTTTTCCTCCTCTAAAAATAAGTTGAACGCTTTCTCCTTCAGCGTTTCATGGGTTTTTCGCTCACGCATCACATCCGTCAGCTTCTCCCTGGCCGCCTCCAGCTCTCTCTCCGCCGCTGCAACAGCCTGTCTCTGTGTTTCAGCCGCGGATTCCATGCAGGAGATCGCCATTCTGTTTTCTTCTATATCCCGCAGATCAAGTGTACCGGAAAGCAGTTCCTTCGCCTTCTTCTCGTACCCTTCCTTCCGCATGATGATTCCGTCCAGCCTTTCCTCCTCTGTATCAAGCTTTGCCCTTGCCACAGAAAATTCCTGTTTTGCCAGGCCTTCCATCTTCAGTTTTATATTTAATATGCTCTGCATGGAGTATCGGAATCCAGCCATAACAATTCACCGCCAAAATCCAGCCAGACCAGCTTACAATTCAGTGATCCTCAAAGAGTTCTCTCAGCAGCTGCACGCTGGTCTCGAAATCCACCTTTTCATCCTCCGCCTGACACAGGTAGTCATTGACCGCATCGATCTTCGAGATGGCATAGTCAATGGAAGGATTGCTGCCGCTCTTATAAGCGCCGATGTTGATCAGATCCTCCGCCTCGTTGTAGGTGGCAAGAACCGACTTTAGTTTTCCGGCGAGCTGTTTATGCTCCGCATCCACGATCTGGCTCATGCATCTGGAAATGCTCTGCAGGACATCGATGGCCGGATAGTGGTTTTTATTTCCCAGTTTTCTGTCCAGTATGATGTGC
>CAYPSH010000150.1:0-4614 GCA_964413445.1 uncultured Acetatifactor sp. | reverse complement strand
GCGGGAATGCACTTCTTGACTTTCAAACGGATATGCGCAATACTATAGCCATGAATATTTTAGAACTGATCAATGAACAGAGCAAATGGAATAAACCGAATGAGGAACCGGCGGAGGCCGGGTTAAAAAAAGGCTCCGGCACGCCGTCTAACGTCCGGAAGATTGACCTGCACACCCACTCTGTGGCAAGCGGACACGGCACCACAGACCGGGTGACAGATCTGGCAAAGGAAGCCGCAAAGCGCAAGATGCTGCTCTTAGGCTTGAGCGAGCACGGTCCCGCCACCGTGGGGAGCGCAAGTCTCTCCTACTTCCGCGGTCTTTTTTTGTGTGAGAAAAACAAATTCGGGGTGGAGCTTCGCTACGGTGTGGAGGCAAATATCCTGGATAAGGACGGAAATCTCGATGTGCCGGATGATATTTTAGCGCAGCTGGACTACTGCATCGTCAGCATGCACAGACAAAATTACACCTCCGGCTCCGCAGCCGAAAATACCCGGGCCTACATCCGCGCCCTTCACCACCCGAATGTGCAGATCATCGGCCACTGTGACGATGCCAGATTCCCAGTAGATCACAGGGAACTTGTAAAGGCTGCCGTCTCCCTTGGCGCTGTGCCGGAGTTAAACAATGCCTCCCTTTTGCCGGACAGCTATCGTGTGGGCTGCCGGGAAAATGACAGGGTACTTCTGTCCGTCTGCGAGTCCTTAAGCTGCCCCGTTATCCTCTCCAGCGACAGCCACGGAAGAGAACACATCGGGGAAATGGCGGAAGCATTGAAGCTGATCGAGGAAGTCCAATTTCCCGACAAACTTATACTAAACTGAATCCATTCAAAATTTTCGTATCTTCTTTGACCAGGACGGGGCTAAAAAAAGAGCTTCACAAATGGCTTTCAAGCCATCTGTGAAGCCTTTTTATTTCTAGCAGAACAACTCGTCCTCACTGCTATAGCTCAGGATTTCCTCGTTTAAGGTGACGCCGAAATCTTTGCCGATCGCGCGGAGGTTGTCGTCTGTGATGGTCTGTCTCAAGGGCTTGCCGCCGGTGGAAGCCAGAGCGATGGAGGCGATCTGTGCCGCTTTCTCGATGGTGTGCATCAGGCCGAAGGCAGTGTCAAAGTCAGGGCCGGATACGAACAGGCCGTGGAATGCCCAGATGGCAGCGTCATACTTTTCCATGAGCACGCAGGTTGCCTTTGCGATCTCAGGGCCGCCGGGCACCATCCAGGGCACAACGCCCACACCGCCGGGGAATACCACGCAGCACTCGGTAGCGCTCTTCCAGAGCATTCTGGTAAACACCTCAGATTTCAGGGGAAGCACATAGGTCATAGCGATCACATAAGGGGTATGTGCGTGATAGATCACGCGGTTCGCCCCGTTTGTCACTCTCTTTCTCACGGAATGGTTCATGAAGTGAGTAGGGAACTCGCTGGTAGGTCTGCCGCCGTTCTCCAGTCCCCAGACGATGCGGTAGGAATCGCCCTTGTCATTGATCTCCACGATACAGATGCTGTTCTGGGGTTCCAGACCCACATTCTGTAAAAACTTTCCGCTTCCGGTGGAGATAAAGTACTCGCCCGCCAGATTGTCGGCCTGCACGCCAAGCTCCACCCAGGGACCCGGCTCCGCTTTGAAGTAAGGACGGCACTCAGCCACTTCCTCCTCCTTCATCCGGTAAGTCAGGTTACCGCCGTTTCTCTCATGCCACCCCTGTCTCACACCGTCATGACACATACGGATATAGTCTTCCATTACCTTTACACCGAAAATATTGTTCATATCGCATCCTGCCTTTCCAGCTTATTACGCTCTTTTTGCCAGTACCTCATCCTCATACTTCTTTACTTCTGCATAGAAGTCCTTATCGGAGACAACACCCTGGCGGCTGCAATACTCGTTCCAGATGTCGCCCAAAGGAAGTGTCTTCACGGCCTCCTGCTCCACCATCAGCTCTGTCATCTTGTTCTCATCCTGCAGCTTCTTAAGTGTCTCGCTGGGGGTGCAAAGTGCAAAAAGCAGAGCTTTCTGCCAGCTTCTGAAGCCCATCGCCCATGCGGACACACGGTTGATGCTTGCATCAAAGTAATCCAGAGCCATGTAGACACGCTCCAGTCCGTCGCAGCGGACGATCTCCTTTGCCATCTCCTTGGTCTCATCGTCGAAGAGCACCACATGGTCGCTGTCCCAACGGATAGGTCTTGTAATGTGCAGTGCGATCTCAGGATAGAAGCAGAGCAGTGCGGGGATCTTATCGGAAACCACCTCTGTAGGATGATAATGTCCGTTGTCCATCAGAGGCAGACATCCCTCGTGGCTTGCGGCGAAGCTTAAGGTAAACTCTGCGCTGCCCACTGTGTATGCCTCAACGCCGATGCCGAACACCTTGGACTCTACACAGGGCTTCACCAGATTCTTGTCAAAGGGCTCTGACAAAATCTGCTCGATGGAATCCTTATATCTCATTCTGGGGCCCATTCTGTCTGCAGGCACGTCCTTGAAGCCGTCGCCTGTCCAGATATTCATCACGCAGGGAACGCCTGTCTCCTTCGCAAAATACTCGGAGATGCGGATACATGCCTTGCCGTGCTCGATCCAGAACTTTCTCGTCTCCTCATCGGGGCTGGAGAGGGTCAGGCCGTCCTTTACCTTGTCATGGGAGAAGAAGGTGGGGTTGAAGTCGATGCCCAGATTTCTCTCCTTGGCGAACTCTACCCACTTTGCAAAGTGCTTCGGCTCCAGCTTGTCGCGGTCCACAAACTCGCCGGGCTCAAAGATGGCATAGCTTGCGTGAAGGTTCAGCTTCTTCTTTCCGGGCATCAGGCTCATAGCCTTGTCCATGTCAGCCATCAGCTCTTCAGGGGTCTTTGCCTTTCCGGGATAATTTCCGGTGGTCTGGATGCCGCCGGTCAGCGGGCCGTCATGGTCAAATCCGGTCACGTCATCCCCCTGCCAGCAGTGCAGTGCAACCGGCGCCTTGGAAAGCCTCTCCATGGCCGCTTCCACATCCACGCCATAGGAAGCGTAAATTTCTTTTGCTGATTCAAATCTTGTCATTCTCAATTCCTCGCTTTCTCATTCTTTACTTTTAAATGCTCTCTGTTTTTTGTATTATTTATATTCCCTGATCTCAAAGGAGCGGAAGACGCACGCCCGGGCGGCCTTCAGATCTGCAAGTTCTCCCGCTGTCATCATCTGGGCTGCCAGATTTCCGATGGCTGTAGCCTCGGTGGGGCCTGCATAAACCGGGACGCCGGTCTCACGGGCAGTCAGTCGGTTCAGATAATCTGCATTTGCACCGCCGCCCACAATATGGATGCTGTCGTATGTCTGTCCTGTGATGCCGCCGATCTCACGGATCGTCTTTGCATAACATTTTGCCAGACTGTTGTAGATGACGGAAGCAACCTCCGCGATGCCCTCCGGCACCTGCTGCCCGGATTCCCGGCAGGCGGCCTTCACTTCTTCTGTCATGTTTTCAGGTGCCAGGAACCTGTCGTCGTTGCAGTCCACAATAGAGGAGATCGCACAGTGGGATGCCTGCTCACAGATCTCTCCGAAGCCTAAGCTTCCGCCGATTTCCTTTTTCACAGACTGGATCATCCACAGTCCCATGATGTTTTTCAGATAGCGGAAACGGTAATCATATCCGCCCTCGTTGGTCAGATTGTTTTTCTTGCTCTCCGGCGAACAGTTGGCTTCCATGAGTTCCGTTCCCATCAGGGACCATGTGCCGGAACTGATGTAGAGGGTGTTGTCGCTGTCTGAGGGAACTGCGATGACCGCGGAACCCGTGTCGTGAGTTGCGGGGGCAACCACCTTACAGCAAAAACCAACTTCCTCCTGGATCTCTCTCCTGAGTTCACCCAGGACAGTGCCGGGTGTCACAATTTTCTGGAAAATCTCCCTCGGGAATCCCAGCCTGTCGATCAGCTCCATATCCCAGTCCTTCGTCCCGGGGCTTACCAGCTGCCCGGTTGTGGCGTTTGTATACTCTGTTGCAGCCACACCGCAGAGCAGATAGTGGAAGTAGTCCGGCATCATCAGCATGGTCTTTGCCTTCGCAAGCTGCTCCGGCTTCTTCACCTTCAGCGCCATCAGCTGATAGATGGTGTTGAAGATTGCCTTCTGGATACCTGTCCTGGCATACAGCTCGTCCTCCGGGATGAGCTTGTACACTTCCTCGTCCATTCCCCTTGTGCGCCCGTCGCGGTAAGCCACCGCATTGCCGATGCGCTCTCCCTTTTCGTCCAGGAGCACAAAGTCCACGCCCCAGGTGTCAATGCCGATGCTTGCGGGAATCTTTCCCGCTTCCGCACACTTCTTCATTCCCAGTTTGATCTGGGCAAACAGTTCGTCCACATCCCATACTTTTTCCCCGTCTTTTTCTGTCATCCCGTTGGGGAAGCGGTGGATCTCCTCCAGCACCATTTTCCCGTCTTCCAAATGTGCCAGGATATGCCGCCCGCTGGACGCTCCGATGTCCACTGCAAGATAATATGTCGTCATATTTTTTTCCTTTCTCTGCCAGGAATTTTTGTTCCCTCCGGTCAGAAGACACCATCCTCTTTTTCCCGGAATCAGATCAACTTATGCTTTGATTCTAGCACAG
>CAYPSH010000149.1:0-4630 GCA_964413445.1 uncultured Acetatifactor sp. | reverse complement strand
TTGTATAAGAATTGTGACAGTTATCCGCAGTGACGCGGAAGATGAAAAAGAGATTCTTGCGATACTTTTATGGAGGAAAATCCTATGAATCTTCTCTATCTGGATGACAATCCCGAAACGATTGATTGGTTTAAGAAACGGAGCTCCTTTATGGATCTGGAGCTGGACAGAATTTTTTATGCCGACTCCCTGCCGGATCTGACCACACTGCTCAATGCAAATGAGATTGATATCCTGCTCACGGATGTCGTCATCGATGGGGACCCCATCTTATCCACACTGCACTCCATCCATGATACTTTCCCGGATGTTGCTATCATTATTTACAGTTGTAATACCGAATTTCCCATTGTACAGGACAGCATTTCCCTGGAAATCTCTGCCTATGTGAAGAAACCGGCCTCCCTGCCCCAGTTGGAACAGGCTGTTGCTGCTGCCATCAGGAAAAGACAGCGGATGCAGTCTGTTCTGACACGTGTGGGCATGCAGGAAATTGCGTTCTGGGAACGATTTTATTCCGCATTGCTTGACGGTTCTATTCCCTCTGATATAGAGTCCATCAATCAGGTGATCCGGCGCCGGGGACATATTTTGCATTCCTCTGATCTGTTTTTGACCATTTTATGCGATATCGGGAACTGGGAAAGTATTCTCCGGACCAATTCCCGCGTCAATCTGGAGTACTCCCTGAAAACCTCGGCTGCCTCCATTCTAAAACTGTCCGGAGATATAGAATCAATCTTCTGTATCCCCGGACAGGCGAAAAACTATCTTATTATTTTAAAACTTTTACGTCCTGTTGACCTGGCTGCCCTAAAGGGAAAAACCGCCTATCTGGGTCATCGGATGTCTACCTCATTTAATGCCAGCGTCAATTGGATCATCAGCGAATATATCCAGATCGAAGCTTTGCGCAGCCAGGTTCTTACAATGGAAAACATTGCAAGAAAAATTTCCTATCGGGACAGTCAGACATTCTTTCTGCAGGAACTGGTTGTTTCCGTGGAAGCAGAAAAATCAGGCAGTTCCATCTCCGTTTCCTGTCTGTATTATTTTTTGCTGGGTGGATCTGAGCTTCCTCTCCGGGAAAAAACCCAGTCCTACTTCCAGCAGCTGAAACTCCAGTATCCCAATAACTACTATGTTTGCGAAGAAGTGTGCTCTGAATATGTTTCCATGCTGTATTCTGTCCTGAAAAAGAAAGGAATCAGTATCTCAAAACTGATCGAAAATGAACAGTTCGAGGAATACCGCAAACGCGCAAACTGGTCTGTCAGGGATCTGTACAATTTTGTTTCATTTTCAAACAGTCTGATGTGCGACCTCATCAACAGGCATTCCGATAAACCCGACAAAATAGAATCCATCCGTCAATACGTCGATAATAATCTCTCGGCGGACCTAAGCCGTGATACCATAGCCGGGACCATCGGTGTAAATCCTGAATATCTGTCCCGTCTGTTCCGCAAAGATACCGGGCTTTCCCTGATGGAATACATCAAACGCCGGAGAATCGTGAAGGCCAGAGAACTTCTGAAGGATTCAGAAATCTCTGTCACACAGGTCGCAGCTTCATGCGGTTTCAACAGTCTTCCTTATTTTTGCAAAACCTTCCATCAGGAGACAGGGTGTACACCAAAGGAATACCGCCAGATCCTGTTGCATCAGACCGACTTTCCAAATCACACTTAGCGCAAACAGCACTGTTATCCAAGCATTATTTTACATTTTTCCGCTGTTTGTGTTCTGCAGTATCTGTGCCTTTGCGCTCAGATCGGCAACAATGCGGATAATGGCCTCCGCCAGTTCCGAATTCTCCTCACAATCCCCGCAGGTCTCATTGGCATGGCCGGAGACCTCCTCCGTGATTTCGGTAATGGTCTGGATGTTTTCTATGATATCCTTGTTTGCTGCCTCCAGGTTAGATACGATTTCAAGCATTTCACCCGCCTGTTTTCCGGCGCTGTCCGTGCTGTCCGTGATTCCCGCAAAATTCTCCGTCACCACGCGGGAGTTTTCCGTGTTCACCTTGTTGCTCTCCATCACGACCTCAACGGCCTCCTCCACCATGGTCAGATTTGTGCCGATATGCTCTATCAGATTCGTGATGTTCACCGTAGCAGCCTTGGTCTGGCTGGCAAGATCCGAGATCTGGGTGGCAACCACTGCAAACCCTCTCCCGGCTTCCCCGGCGCGGGCCGCCTCAATGCTGGCATTCAGTGCAAGCATGACCGTACTGTTTGCAATGCTGGTGATGGTGTCAATGATGGTGTTCATCTGCCCTGTATATTCCGCCAGACTCTTCATCTGATCCAGAACCTGCTTGTTCGCCGCCATGGACTTATCCGCCTGGTCTGCCAGAGTCTCCATCCTTCCCTGACCCTCAGCAATCTTTTCGGAGGATTCCTCCATGCTCTGCTTGATCAGCTCCGCAGTTTCCTTTACCTTGCTGATATAGTCCTGTATCTGCTCTGTGCGTTCCAGCTGCTTCTGCGCTGAGGTTGCGGCCTGTGTTGTGCCGTCTGAGACCTCCGTCATGGACTTATGCATTTTCTCCACAGATGTCTCCATTGACTCCATACTCCCGGAGATCTCGCCGATTTCCTTCATCATCGTCCGGGAAGTGGAAAGGACATTTTCCGCCAGCTTTCCGCTCTCCGCCGTCTGATCCTGGATCTGATGCATTTTCGCTTCATTGACCTTTTTGACAGCCTTGCAGGCGAGTACCATAAACACACCGGTCAGAAACACACTCGCGATCCGGATTTCCAGATCCGGCAGCTCACTGTCGGCGTATCCCACAGTCATCATATGTATGATGGCATAGACGACATTTCCGCCAAAGCCCCCGATAAAAATCCGGGTGCTGAAGCTGACATCCATATAGAGTACACACAGCATAAACATGGGGAACGCATAGGTATACGCCAGATTAGCCGTGGAGGTAAAGATCACGAACAGATAAAGGATCCCGTAACTGGTTCCGATGACATGTTTCAATAATCCGCTCTCAGGATTTTTTTGATAGATCAGGATCTCTGCTGCTACCGGAGCAATACAGAGGATGGCAAAAACGGCGAAATATCCCGGAGTCCTTGATCCTCTCGCCAATTCTACCGCATAGGCAAGCACGAGAATGGTGTCTATGATGGTGTGCCCTATCAGGGCGACTTTGTTGATGTAGGTTTTTTCTGAAAATTCCATTTTTCACACCTCGCCTTTCTATTGTGAGAATCGTTAGCTGTTCAGAGCTCATCTGAAAAAGGCTCTCTCTCCCTTTGCGGCAGATTCTGTCTTTCCTATAGCGCCCGGACTAGTACTAATTTCATATATTTTATCACATCCGGTATATAAATACAACCCGGTCAAACCAAAGTTTGCCGGGTCGTCCCAAATCTACAATATAAGATCAATCCATCTGCATCAGCACTCGTTGCAGGAGAAGAACGCCACGCCGATAGCGCCCGGTCCCACATGGGTTCCGATGGTACCGCCCACGCTGGCTGTCTCCAGTGTGTCAGCATGTTCTTTCCAAAGTTCCTCACTGTCCGCGATATACTTCTTTAAAAGTTCATCTGACAGTCCGGTATAACCCAGAAAATAGGGCATGTCGAAATCAATTCCCCCTGTTTGCTGAATCTGCTGCCTCAGAAGATTATTCCCCTGTTTGGAGCCTCTTGCCTTACCGCAGATGACAACTTCTCCCCCCTGAATAGCTATGACAGGTTTGATAGACAAAAGTCCTCCCGCCAGTGCCACGGTCTTGGAAATACGGCCTCCCTTTTTCAGATACTCCAGTGTATCCAGCAGCGCGATCAGCCTGATCCTGTCTTTGTCCTGATTCAGCTTCTCCACGATTGTTTCTGCACTCAAGCCTTCATCTGCCAGTCTCAGCGCATACTCCACCAGAGCCCGCTGACCGAGGCTTACATTCTCGCTGTCCACAATATAAACCATATCGTGATAATCTTCTGCCGCTATATTAGCACTCTGAAAGGTTCCGGAAAGCTTGGAAGACAGGGTGATGACGATCAGCACATCGCCCTTCTTCTTTGCAGCCTCATATACCTCTTCAAAGGCAAAGGGAGCAACCTGGCTTGTCACCGGCAGCTCATCCGTCTCCACCAGCTTTTCATAAAACATTTCATGGCTCAAATTCACACCATCCTGATATTCTTCCTTCCCGAAAGTAATATTGATCGGCAGTACGATCAGGTTATCTCTTGTATTTCCCACAATATCAGATGCTGAGTCCGTCACAATCTTGATCATCCGTCAAATCCTCCAAATATGTCCGTGTCAGTCAGGCGGGCAGGCTGCGCTCCCTATCCATATACATAAAAAAATGGGGCCTATAGGGCTCGAACCTATGACCCTCTGCTTGTAAGGCAGATGCTCTCCCAGCTGAGCTAAGACCCCATCAAAATAACATTTAATTTTCAAAAATACCCATAAAAAAACGACCCAGATCGGACTCGAACCGACGACCTTCGCCGTGACAGGGCGACGCTCTAACCAACTGAGCCACTGGGCCAAAAATTTATCTGATTGTATATGCGGTAAGCAGTATTTTCAAATGGACCTTCGGGGACTCGAACCCAGGACCGACCGGTTATGAGCCGGTTGCTCT
>CAYPSH010000148.1:0-4634 GCA_964413445.1 uncultured Acetatifactor sp. | reverse complement strand
GGACATACGGGAACCCTGGATCCGGCGGCAACGGGTGTGCTGCCGGTCTGCCTGGGAAGTGCAACGAAGCTGTGTGACATGCTGACCGAAAAGGACAAGGAGTATGTGGCAGAGCTTCTTCTTGGTGTTGAGACAGACACCCAGGACACGACAGGCCGGGTGCTTGCAGAGAAGCCTGTGACGGCAACGGAGGAGGAGGTCAGAAGGACCTGCGCTTCCTTTGTGGGGGAGTACCTGCAGGTGCCGCCTATGTATTCCGCCCTGAAGGTGGACGGAAAGAAGCTGTACGAGCTGGCAAGGCAGGGCAAAGAGGTGGAGCGGAAAGCCAGACCTGTCACCATAGCCGAACTGGAGATCATAAAGCTTGCGCTTCCGGTCGTGACGATCAGGGCAGTCTGCTCCAAGGGAACCTACATCAGGACGCTCTGCGCGGACATCGGAGAGCGCCTGGGCTGCGGGGGCACCATGCAGAGCCTTATCCGCACCAGGGTGGGAGATTTTTCCATCGACAGGGCATTGACTCTGGGTGAGCTTCAGCAGAGGAAGGACGAAGGGCGGCTGGAAAGCTGTCTGATCCCTGTGGATGAGGTGTTTTCCGGCTGCCCTGCCCTGCATGTAAAGGGGAGGGGAGCTGCCCTTCTGGAGAACGGAAACCCTGTGCCGCCGGAAGAGACGGCGGAAGAAAAGATTTACGGACCGGAGCAGTGGGTGCGCATGTACCGAATGGATGACAGCTTCGCGGGGATCTACCGCTTTGATGCGGAAAAACACAGGTATCACCCTGTGAAGATGTTTTTGGAAAGGTGAGCTTACACTTGGAGATCATTACAAATACCACAGATTTTTATCTGGAGAAGGAGACGGCGGCGGCCATCGGAAAATTCGATGGCATTCACATCGGCCACAGGCGGCTGCTGGAAGAAATTTTAGAACAGAAGAACAGGGGGCTGGCAGCCTGTGTCTTTACCTTTGACCCGGCGCCCGCTGTGCTTTTCGGAAACTCTGACGGGAAGGAACTGACCACCAGAGAGGAGAAGCGCCTGATCTTTGAGCGCATGGGCGTGGATATCCTGATCGAGTTTCCCCTGTCCTTTGAGACGGCGGCAATGCCTCCGGAGGAGTTTGTGACAGAGGTGCTTGCAAAGCAGATGAATGTGCGCTTTGTGGCGGCGGGGCAGGATCTGTCCTTCGGCGCAAAGGGGGCGGGAGACGCTGCGCTTCTGACAAAGCTTGGGGGAGAACTCGGCTTCGGGACGAAGATCATCGACAAGGTCTGTCTGGGAGAGCAGGAGGTCAGCTCCACCTATGTGAGAAGCCAGGTGGAGGCCGGAAATATGGAGAATGTGGAGAAGCTTCTCGGCATGCCCTACCCGGTGCTCGGCACGGTGGTCGAGGGAAAACGGATCGGCAGGACCATCGGCTTTCCTACCGTAAACATCCTTCCCTCCGAGGATAAGCTGCTGCCGCCAAACGGGGTATATTTTTCCCAGGTGCGCTGGCGTGACCGCAAATACCGTGCCATCAGCAATGTGGGCTGCAAGCCAACGGTCACGGATGAGAAGATCATGGGGGTGGAGACTTATCTCTATGATTTTGACGAGAACCTGTACGGGGAGGAAATCGAAGTGTATCTCCTCGGGTTCCGCAGGCCGGAGCGGCGCTTTGACGGGATCGGAGCCCTGAAACGCCAGCTGGAGGAGGACATCCGGGAGGGGCGAAAAAAAGAAATATAAAAATTATCTTGTAAGTTTTTGGCATTTCCCGTACAATATTATTTGTTGGGGCAGTGCGGCCTGACTCTGAGTGGGTGAAGCCGCCTGCGGACAAGTATTTACAGTGAAGGGAATTTTATATGAACGCAAGTATTTTATTGTCGATGGCCGGCGGTCTGGGTCTGTTCCTCTATGGAATGCGTGTGATGAGCGATTCCATTGAGAAGGTTGCCGGCGCCAAGCTGCGTCACATTCTGGAAATTTTTACCACCAACCGTTTTACGGGAATGCTGGTCGGCATTGTCTTTACGGGAATCATCCAATCGTCTTCCGCCTGTACTGCCATGGTGGTCAGTTTTGTAAATGCCGGACTGATGAATCTGTATCAGGCAGCCGGTGTCATCTTCGGTGCCAATATCGGTACCACGATCACATCCCAGCTGGTATCCTTTAATTTATCGGCGTATGCGCCTCTGATCCTGCTTGTGGGCGTTCTGCTTGTGATGTTCGTAAAAAAGGACAACGTAAAGAAGTTTGCTGACATTATCATCGGCTTCGGCGTGCTTTTCCTGGGTCTGAGCACCATGTCGAGCTCCATGGCAAGCATGAAGGATGTGCCCCAGGTGGTAAACCTCTTAAGCTCCTTAAAAAATCCCCTGATGGCGACGCTCATGGGACTGGTGCTGACCAGTGTCATCCAGAGTTCTTCCGTGACAGTCAGCATTGTCCTGCTTCTGGCCAATCAGGATCTGCTCTCCTTACATATTACCCTGTATATCATCCTTGGCTGTAATATCGGCGCCTGCAGCACGGCGCTGCTGGCCTCCCTGTCCGGCAAAAAGGACGCAAAGAGAACGGCGCTGATCCATTTCTGGTTCAATGTCATCGGCACCATCCTGATCTATATCATTCTGTTTTTTGCAGAGGGACCTGTGATGAAGCTGATCTGGTCAGTCTCTGCCGACAACGGCCGTTTCGTCGCAAACGCCCACACCATGATCAAGATATTCCAGGTGATCGTGCTCTTCCCCTTCTCTAAGTGGATCGTGAAGCTGGCGTGTGTCTGTGTGCCCGGCGAGGACAAAAAGGTGGGCTACAGAGAGAGCTATCAGCTCAAATACATCGGGGAAAAGGTGGTCTTCAATCCCGCCACAGCCGTGGTTGGTGTCATGAAGGAGATTGACCGCATGGCCTCCCTTGCAAGCGAGAACTTAAACCGCGCCATGAATGCCCTGATCACACTGGACGAGGAAGACATCGAGGAAGTGTATGAGGTGGAGAAGAACATCAATTTCCTGAACCACGCCATCACTGACTATCTGGTGAAGATCAACCAGACGACCCTGCCCATCGAGGACTTAAAGAGTCTGGGCGCCCTGTTCCATGTGGTAAACGATATCGAGCGGATCGGCGACCACGCGGAGAATGTGGCGGATGCGGCAAAGCAGCGGAAAGAGACCGGTGTTTCCTTCAGCAAGGATGCCCAGAGGGAGATGGGGCAGATGCTGGATATGGTGAACACCCTGATCCAGTATTCCGTCGACATGTTCTCCAAGAGCGATGAGAGCCACATGCAGGATGTGATCAGGCTGGAGGACAAGGTGGATGCCATGGAGAAGCGCATGCAGCAGACCCATGTGGAGCGTCTGAAAAACGGTCAGTGCACTCCCGAGGCGGGTATGATCTTCTCGGATATCGCATCAGGCCTTGAGAGAGTGGCCGACCATGCCACCAATATCGCATTTGCCATTATCGATTCTGAGAAGGAAGAAGACGCTGCAGTTCACGCGTAAGGGTTGACAGATAACTGCTGTAATTGTATAATTTACATGAAATGTAACAAAATTGTAATAATTCTGTAAATTACAGCAGGATCAGGGGAGAAAATATGAGGTACAAAAGGATACGAAGGACAGCGTCGATTGTGTCAGCCGGACTTATTTTTGCGTTGTCCATGGAACCCATGCCGGTTTTGGCGGCCACATCTTCCGCTCTGCCCAGCGCGGGTGTGACACTTGTTTTGGAGAACAGTCTCTCTACCACAGAGGAGTATATTGCACTGGCTGCTCAGGCAACCGGAGCTTCCTGGGGGTATACCAACATCGGGATCGCAGATGTGGAAAGCGGCAACCTGAATGTCCGCGAGACTCCGTCCACGAGCGGAAAGCTTGTGGGAAAGCTGCCCAAGGATGCAGCCTGCGAGATCCTGGACGAGGCTGACGGCTGGGCTCATATCAGCTCCGGCGAGGTGGAAGGCTATGTGAGCCTTGAATTCCTGCTGACGGGACCGGATGCAAAGCTGAAGGCAAACGAGCTGGTACACACGGTTGTGATCGCAGACACGGACGGATTAAATGTGCGGGAGCAGGCAAGTACGGACAGTCCCATTCTGACCCAGGTCCCCAAGGGGGAAGAAATGGAATATGTAGAAACCCTGGACGGATGGGTGAAGGTTTCCATCGACGGTGAGGATGCCTATGTGTCCGCGGACTATTGCACTGTGGAGGAAAAGCTGGACACGGCTATCACCATGACGGAGCTTCTGTACGGTGCGGGTGTCTCCGATGTGCGCGTGGAACTGGTGGAGTATGCGAAGCAGTTTGTGGGAAACCCTTATGTCTGGGGAGGTACCAGCCTGACAAAGGGTGCTGACTGTTCGGGTTTTGTACTTTCCGTATTTAAGAAGTTCGGGGTGTCTCTTCCCCACAGCTCTGCGGCTCAGTCGAAGCTGGGGACAAAGATTTCCGCATTGGACTTACAGCCCGGAGATCTGGTGTTTTACGGCAACAGCTCCGGTTCTGTCAATCACGTGGCCATCTATATCGGCGGCGGACAGGTCATCCACGCATCGAGCCCCAAGAGCGGCATCAAGATCAGCAAGTATAATTACCGCACGCCGGTGAAATACGTGAGGATCCTGAG
>CAYPSH010000147.1:0-4646 GCA_964413445.1 uncultured Acetatifactor sp. | reverse complement strand
AGCGAGATGGATAAGCTGGAGGGCGAGATGAAGGAATGGAAGCAGCAGGATGAGGATGTCCTTTCCTATGCGCTGTTCCCTCAGGTTGCAACCGACTTCTTCAAGTATCGTCAGGCTCAGCAGGAAAAGGTGGATATGACCCAGGCTGACACAAAGAACGGTGCGTATCCGGTGTGATCAAAGGAAATTTTCGGAGGCCAGTTATCTCTTTGAGGTAGCTGGCTTCTTTTTATCTGTCAATAAATACTAATAGTATACAAAATTGCAAAAACCGGTTGACAGAGAAGAAAAAATACTGTAAAATAACATATGTTACCAGTATGCCTGAGCAAAAATGGCAATTCTGGCTGCAATTGAGTTTTACGTCGGGAGATCCGCAAAAGGGTTTGGAGGGGATTAAAGTGGCGCGTAAAGAAATGATAACGATTGATATGATTCTGGATACAGCGTTTGCCATGACGAGAGAGGAAGGCTTTTCCAATGTGACGGCGCGAAAGGTGGCGGCAAAGGCAGGCTGTTCTACCCAGCCCATCTTCCGGGTGTATAAAAATATGGATGAACTCTGGAATGCGGTTTACGAGAAGGCCATTACCTTTTTCAGGGATTACTACAGCCTGTATCCCAGAACAGGAAAACGCCCGTTCTCCAACCTCGGCATGGCCTATATCGCTTTTGCCAGAGAGGAGAAGCATCTTTTTCAACTGCTTTTCCTGGGCGAGAGAAACGCCGTGTCAGGAAAAAGCATGTATGAGATCTTAAACGGCACAGACGGAAACGTGGTCCACGAGATCAGTCTTGCCAGGGCGGCAGGCTGTACGGACCCGGAAGATATCTTTATGAAAATGTGGATTTTTATTCACGGCGCGGCGTGCATGACTCTGTCGGGGGATTATGATCTTTCGGATGTACAGACACAGGAACTGCTGGAGGATTCCTACGAGACCTTTGCGTCGGGTAAAAGATAACAGGAGTTTTTCGGAATGAAACAAAAGTATGATGTTCTGACCAGGATTTCGGATCACTACGATAAAATGAGCAAAAGCCATAAGGCCATCGCTTCCTATATCTCGGAGCATTATGAGCAGGCGGTCTTTATGACGGCGGCAAAGCTGGGGGAGACACTGGGAATCAGTGAGTCCACTGTGGTGAGGTTTGCCTCCGGGATCGGCTATGAAGGGTATCCGGAGTTCCAAAAGGACCTGGAGGAGTGCGTCAAGGGAAAATTAAACAGTGTCCAGCGCATGCATGCAAAATACAGCAAAAGCTCGCAGTCTGAGGTCCTCAATTCTGTCCTGACGGCGGACATAGAGAAGATACAGCATACGATCGAACATCTCGATCCGGCTGCCTTTGATATGGCTGTGAATACGATACTGGAGGCGGAGCATATTTATATTATGGGGCTTCGCAGCAATGAGCCGCTGGCGGAGTTCCTGCATTTTTATCTGAATATGATCCGGGGAGGAGTGATCCTCTTAAAGACGACCAGTGTCACCGAAACCTTTGAACAGATGATCCGGATCAGTGACAGGGACTGTTTTATCGGCATCAGCTTTCCGAGGTATTCCATGCGTACCTTAAAGGCAATGGAGTTTGCCAGCGACGCGAATGCCAAGGTGATAGCCATAACCGATTCAGTCAATTCCCCCATGAACCTGTATTCCTCCTGCAATCTCCTGGCGCGCAGCGATATGGTTTCCATCGTGGACTCGCTGGTGGCACCTTTGAGCGTCATCAATGCACTGGTGGTCTCCCTTTGCCTGAAATGCCCTCAGGAGGTGAGGAAGAATCTGGAACGGCTGGAGGAAACCTGGAACAATTATCAGGTATATCTGAATGATGAGATCAATTTCATCGATGACGAACCGATATTAAATTATTCCCTCAGAAGGGAACAGGATGAAGAATAGAAGATTATGAAGCATGTTTGTGTGATAGGCGGAGGAGCCGCCGGCATGATGGCTGCCGTGGCGGCCGCCGATGCGGGCGCATCGGTCACTCTGCTTGAAAAAAATGAAAAACTCGGGAAAAAGCTTTTTATCACAGGAAAGGGCCGGTGCAATGTGACCAACGGGGCGGATATGGAGACCTTGTTTGCCAATGTCTGCACCAACCGGAAGTTCCTGTACAGTGCCTTTTATGACTTTGACAATACGGCACTTCAGTATTTCCTGGAACAGGCCGGATGCCCGTTGAAGACAGAGCGGGGGGAGAGGGTGTTCCCGGTTTCGGATCATTCCTCCGACGTGATCGCGGCTTTCCAGAGAGAACTGAAAAAAAGGGGTGTGGAAATCCTTCTGCGGACGGAGGTGAAGGGGCTTTCGGAGGAAGACGGCAGGATCAACGGCGTTGTCCTGGCAGGCGGCAGGATTTTGAAGGCAGACAGTGTGATCGTCTGCACCGGCGGGATTTCCTATCCGCTGACAGGCTCTACGGGCGATGGCTACCGGTTTGCCGAAGAGGCGGGACACAATGTCACTTCCCGGGCACCTGCGCTGGTCCCGCTTGAGGTCAGGGAAGAGTGGTGCGGGAAGCTGATGGGGCTTTCCCTGAAAAATGTGGCGGTCAGTTTAAAAGCCGGGAAAAAGATCCTGTATGAGGGCTTCGGAGAGATGCTGTTTACCCACTTCGGGGTCAGCGGGCCGCTGATCTTATCGGCCAGCAGCTATTATAAGCAGGAGGGGGAGGCACAGCTTCTGATCGACCTGAAGCCTGCCATGAATCCCGAGCAGCTGGACAAGAGGATCCTCAGGGATTTTGAGGACAATAAAAACAGGCAGTTTAAGAACGCCCTGGGAGGACTTTTCCCCGTAAAGCTGATCCCTGTGATGATCGGATTGTCGGGGATCGATCCCGAGAAGAAGGTCAACGAGATCACCAGGGAGGAGAGAAGGCATTTCGGGGAACTGATCAAGGCGCTGCCTCTCACGGTGACCGGGACGAGAGGCTTTGCCGAGGCGATCATCACGAGAGGCGGCGTGGCGGTGAAGGAGATAAACCCCGCAACCATGGAATCAAAAAAAGCGCAGGGACTCTATTTCGCCGGGGAGGTGCTGGATGTGGATGCTCTGACAGGAGGCTTTAACCTGCAGATAGCGTGGTCCACCGGGCATCTGGCGGGAATGAGTGCGGCACAGGAGGATTGATATGAGTTACAATATAGCGATCGACGGACCTGCAGGGGCAGGAAAAAGTACCATTGCAAAGGCAGTGGCAAAGAAAAGGAACCTGATCTATGTGGACACCGGAGCGATGTACCGCGCCATGGCGCTCTTTATGCTCCGGGAAGGCGTGGATTTACAGGATACAGCAAAAATTGCGGAGAAATGCAGTGACGCGGATATCACCATACGGTATGAGGATGGTGTACAGGTGGTATGCTTAAACGGTGAAAATGTCAATGCTTTCCTTCGGACGGAGGAGGTCGGGAATGCGGCCTCTGTCACCAGCGTGATCCCTCAGGTCAGAAAAAAGCTTGTGGAGCTTCAGCAGAAGCTGGCGGCGGAGAGCGACTGTATCATGGACGGCCGTGACATCGGAACCTGTGTCCTGCCTGCAGCCCAGCTGAAAATTTACCTGACGGCCTCAAGCGAGGTGCGCGCAAAACGCAGATATGACGAGCTGACGGCAAAAGGGGAAAGCTGTGACCTGAAAAAAATCCGGGAGGATATCGAGGAGAGGGATTTCCGCGACATGCACAGGGAGACATCCCCTTTGAAACAGGCGGACGATGCGATCCTTGTGGATACTTCCGATATGACGAGGGAAGAAGTGATCGAAAAAATAATTTCTTTGTGCGGATATTGACAAATAAGAAAAAAATGATATCATAAGTAAAGGATTATGCAGAAGTGAGGACTTATGGAGATCAGACTTGCAGAGCATGCCGGTTTCTGTTTTGGCGTTAAGCGCGCGGTGGACACCGTGTATGAACAGCTTGAAAAAGGAAAGACTATCTATACCTATGGCCCGATCGTCCACAATGAAGAGGTCGTGAGGGAACTGACTGAGAGAGGCGTCAGAGTCCTGGAGGATAAAGAGGCTCTGATGGCTTTGAAATCTGTTTCGGACGGTGGGGAGAGAGCCGTAGTCATCATACGGGCCCACGGTGTTCCGGAGGAGATCTACCATATCCTGGAGGAAAAGGGTTTAGAGTGTGTGGATGCCACCTGTCCGTTTGTGAAGCGGATCCACAGGATCGCAGAGAAGGAAAGCGGAGAGGGAAACCACATTGTCATCATCGGAAATCCCGGTCACCCGGAGGTGGAGGGGATCGTTGGCTGGTGCAGAGGAACAGCTACGGTGGTGGAGGATCCAAAGGCGGCGGAAGAATTGATTTTGCCCGCAGAACAAAGGATATGTGTTGTATCACAAACGACATTTAATTACAACAAATTTCAATATATAGTTGAAATTTTCCAAAATAAAGGTTACAATATAAGTGTTGTAAATACGATATGCAACGCGACAGAGGAGCGGCAGCGCTCGGCAAGACAACTTGCTTCAGAGGCTGACGTTATGATTGTAATAGGAGGAAAACACAGTTCCAATACTCGTAAACTGTATGAAATTTGTTGTGAGGAATGTGCTAATACCTATTTTATACAGACACTGGATGACTTGCATTTAGAACTGCCTAAATCTGT
>CAYPSH010000146.1:2999-4685 GCA_964413445.1 uncultured Acetatifactor sp. | reverse complement strand
GTGCGGCTGAGGTACTTGCATTTATGATATAATGACCTTATTTAAGGCAGTAGACGGCCGAATGGCCATCCATCGTGAATGCGAAGCATTCATGATATAATACAGAAGGCAGCAGCGAAAGAGTGTATGCAAGAGACAAAAATCCGGGAGGAATGAAGTTGCAGCAGGAGCGACAATATATAGCAATCGATTTAAAATCTTTTTACGCCTCGGTGGAGTGCAGGGAGCGGGGGCTGGATCCGCTCACCACCAATCTGGTGGTGGCGGATGTGGCCCGGACGGAAAAGACCATCTGTCTGGCGGTATCTCCTTCTCTGAAGGCATACGGCATCCCCGGCAGGGCAAGGCTTTTTGAAGTGGTACAGCGGGTGAAGGAAGTAAACAAGGAGAGGAGAAACCATGCGCCGGATAGGCAGTTTTCGGGGCAGTCCTTTTCTGCGGAGGAATTAAAGCGCCATCCGGAGCTCGAGCTTTCCTATATCGCGGCTACGCCCAGGATGGCTCTGTATATGCAGTACAGTACGAAAATTTATCAAATATATCTCCGCTATATTGCGCCGGAGGACATTCAGGTCTACTCCGTGGACGAGGTGTTCATGGATGTGACAGGTTATCTTGCCGCATTGAAGATCTCGGCACAGGAACTGGCGGCAAGGATGATGAGGGATGTGCTGGAGGAGACCGGGATCACGGCGACCGCCGGCATCGGCACCAATCTGTATCTGTGCAAGGTGGCGATGGATATCGTGGCGAAGCACGCGCAGCCGGACGGAAACGGCATGCGCATGGGCACCCTGGATGAGAGAAGCTACAGAGAGCTCCTCTGGGACCACAGACCGCTGACGGATTTCTGGCGGGTGGGAAACGGATACCGGAAAAAACTGGAAGGCGTCGGACTCTTTACCATGGGGGATGTGGCCAGGTGCTCCGTTGGGGCGGACAATGAGTACTATAATGAAGACCTGCTGTATCAGTTGTTCGGGGTCAACGCGGAACTGCTGATCGACCATGCCTGGGGCTATGAGCCCGTGACCATGGCCCAGATCAAGGCGTACAAGCCGCAGACCAACAGCATCAGTTCCGGCCAGGTGCTGCAGTGCCCCTATGAGTATGAGAAGGCGGAACTGATCGTGCGGGAGATGACAGACCAGCTGGTGCTGGAGCTGGTGGACAAGCATCTGGTGACAGATCAGATGGTGCTGACCATCGGATATGACATAGACAACCTGACGGATCCGGATATCAGCAAAAGCTATGCGGGGGAGGTCGTTGTGGACCGTTACGGCAGAAAAATACCAAAGCATGCCCACGGCACGGTGAACCTGGAACGAAAGACTTCCTCCACAAGGCTGATCATGGAGGCGGTGACAGGACTCTACCGGCGGATCGCGGATCCAAAGCTTCTGGTGCGCCGGATCACTCTTGTGGCGGCAGGTGTGGAGGATGAGAGCAGTGCTGCGGGGGAACAGACCTGGGAGCAGCTGGAGCTGTTTACCGATTACGAGGCGGCGGGAAAGGAGCAGGAGGCGGAGCAAGAGCGCCTTTCCAGGGAACGCAGGCTGCAGGAGGCAGTGATCGATCTGAAAAAGAAGTACGGAAAAAACGCTGTGCTGAAGGGAATGGATCTACAGGAAGGAGCTACCATGAGGGACAGGAACAGGCAGATAGGAGGGCATAAGGCGTAAG
>CAYPSH010000146.1:0-2899 GCA_964413445.1 uncultured Acetatifactor sp. | reverse complement strand
AGACAGAATGGAATGCCACAATTGACAAGACAGTACTTTAGTAATAAAATATACTTATCATTTTATAAGTAAAGGAGGTCTTGTTCTGATGAAAAAGAGGTTTTTTTCAGTGACTGTTTTTCTTGCAGTCAGCTTTCTGTTGACAGGATGTCATATAAAGCATGAGTGGATCGAGGCAACCTGTACCGAGCCAAGAATCTGTGCGGCGGGCGGCGAGACCGAGGGGGAAGCTCTGGGACATGACTGGCAGGAGGCGACCTGCAGCGCACCCAGAACCTGCAGCCGCTGCGGTGAAACGCAGGGGGAAGCACTGGCGCATAACTGGGTCGAGGCGACCTGTACCGAGCCAAAAACCTGTACGGTGGGCGGCGAGACCGAAGGAGATGCCCTGGGGCATACCTGGGTGGAGGCGGATTATGTGAATCCCAAGACCTGCAGCGTGTGTGGTGAGACGGAGGGAGATGCGCTGATACCGTCCTTTGTGGAGCACGGGATCACAAACTTTATAGAGGAAGGCCAGACCTATGACTATGTGGCGGCCTGCTATTCAGACAAAACCAGGAAGACCACAGGACATCTGACCATCTCTGACTGCAGGACCTTTGTGTCGGATGATACCCACGAGGCAAGGGATGGCTATGAGTGGCATGCGCTTCATGTTTCCATTCTGTTCAACGATGTCAATGCCTGGGATTACGGGATGACAGTGGGGCACTGCTTTGAAAATTACTATGATATCGAAAGCTGGGATGAAAGCTTTCAGGGGGATGAAGAAACCAGAAACTATACGGTGCAATATGAGGGACAGGATGCCGACTGCCTCATCTGCAGGGAAAATATAAAATTTGGAGACTGGAGCGGGGACGAGTGCACCTTTGAGGAGGATTATTATGTGCAGATACCCGTCGGATACGATGGCGTTGTGCTGGGCTTCAGGGACAGCGGTGTCGAATGGGGAGAAGACCAGCACATCTATGATGTGGTGGATGAGAATACCCTGTTTTTCCGAATCCAGTAAAGGCATAAAATCCACAGCCATGTCATGTGGGAAAAAATCTGTCCGTAAGCGCACGGATGCGCCCACATGTCAGACGAATGCCTCATGGCATTCCTCCTGGCGGTAGCGCTCGGGGGATTTCCCGAAGTATTCCCGAAAACTCTGGCAGAAGTAGGAGTAGTTCGGGTATCCTACTTCGGCGCTGATATCCACAACCTTTTTATTTGTAGTATAGAGCAGCTCAATGGCCTTTTCCATGCGCACCTGGCGGGTGTACTGGGAAAGGCTTTTTCCTGTGTCTTTTTTGAACAGTCGGCTTAAGTAGTCCGGTGTCAGATAGACGAGGGATGACAGTGTCTCCAGAGAAAGATCTGCAGAGTAGTGTTCTTTTATGTATTTCTGCACCGTAAGTACTTCCCGTCTGCTCTTTTTGCCTGATGTCTCAAAACTTTGGATGATATATTGCGCCATTTTTTGTATGGTTGCAATGATCTTGAGGATGTCCGGCTGCATGAATAATTCGGTGATCAGGGTTTCCGGCGGAGGAAGGGTGACCTTCTGGCCGTCTGCCTCAGAGGGCAGATAGGGATACATGGCCATAGCCACGCTGGAAAAAACAAATTTTACGAAAATCTGGGACTGCCTGGCGGGCCTTCGATACTTCTGGAACAGTAAGTCCAGCTGATTCTGCAGGGCCTGGCTGTCCCTGGCAGCGAGAGCGTTTTTGACCGTTGCGACCACGGTGTTGTCGTTGGGGTCCGTCTGCTTATCCCGGAGACGGTATTCCTGATCATAGGAGAAGATATGTACCTTCGGATCCCAGAAGCGTTCCTCCAGCTGCTTCTCAGCAAAACAATAGGCTTCCTGCATCTGTTCGGCATTGTAAAAAGGCCTGCTGACGGAAAGATAGCAGTCCGGCTGAGACGAATTTTTTGCACGCTCATATAACTTTGAGGCAAGAGCCCGGGGTGCTTTCTGTTCTTCTTCCAGGAATAAAACTGTGCCGGTGGGAGAGATCCTGAGAATGTCGGCGGTGATCCCAAATTCGCTGCATGCTATGGATAATAGGCTTTGGTTTTTCCTGTAAAGGGGCGGAGTGACAAACTCAAAGCGGATCAGCTGATGGTAATGGTTCAGCTGTGCAGAAATCTCCGGCGGAAAATCCGAGGGGGAAAAGCGGCCGTTTAAGCAGTCAAGCAGGGCACACTGAAGCTGTTCTCTCCGGTCAGGGTCAGGATCTGCAGGACTTAAGTTCTTCTGCTCCTCGTTTTCAGGACGGACAGCCATCATGTCTTTCCCTTCTTCACGCAGGGGCATTGTATCATTGGCAGTGAGCAAATTGTACATTTCTATCCCTCTGATATCTCGAAAAACTATAAAAGTTTCACTTAAAATATACCATTATTTTGTTGATATTGTCAATATGCTACGAAAGTACCGAATCAGGAAAACGCTTTTATAAAAAAATTGACCATAAGACCGGATAAATTATATATTTGGCGGATATTTTATATTTCTGCAAAATAGTATTCATGTTATCCTTAAACCAGAAATACCAGTGCGCGCTGAAATGTTAAAAAAAGTATATTATTTTGTATGAAGGAGGTTAATTATGAAATTGAAAAAAATACTCAGTCTGACCATGGTGGCTGTGATGGCAGCAGCGACCATGGCAGGATGCGGGAGCTCTTCGAGCAGCACATCCAACATGAGTGAGGAGGACGCCGCGGCATGGGAGGCTGCCTCGAATGACTCATACGGAAAGTACCCGGAGCTGGTTACCTACACCTGCGGATATGTGCTCACTTCCCAGGGTGCCGACACTCTGGCAGGCACGGCTTATGCGAACGACACGACGACTGACAATGCCTACACAAGATACCTCAAGGAACTGCTTAATAT
>CAYPSH010000145.1:0-4719 GCA_964413445.1 uncultured Acetatifactor sp. | reverse complement strand
GGGGTTGCCGTGGCTTCATCGATCCTATGTATCTCCACCACTCTGAATAAGAGAAGTCATATGAAATTTATAGCTATACTATACTATTGGACACAGTATCTGTCAACATACAATTACAGGAAATTGTTCAGCCTGTCTTCAGCTGGAATTTCTGAAAATCCTTCTCGGCCTGCACCAGTTCTATCTGGGCGCCGAGACCCTGAAGCTTTAAGTGGAAATCCTCGTAGCCCCGCTGGATGTACTTGATGTCGTCCACTGTGGTCATTCCTTCCGCAGCCAGTGCCGCGATCACAAGCGCCGCTCCCGCGCGCAGATCCGGAGCGGAGATGCTGGCTCCCGTATATTTTTCCACGCCGTCGATGATGGCAGTATTTCCCTCTACCTTGATGTTCGCTCCCATTCTGGTGAGCTCATCCACATATTTGAAACGATTTTCAAAGATGCTCTCCGTGACAATGCTGGTTCCCCTGGACAGGGCGAGCGCCACAGTGATCTGAGGCTGCATGTCTGTGGGGAAACCCGGGTAGGGAAGGGTCTTCACCTGGGTGTGCTGCAAAGGCTTGGATGCCACCACTCTGATACAGTCATCCGTCTCCTCCACCTCACAGCCGATCTCCAGAAGCTTTGCGGTGATGGACTCCAGATGCTTGGGGATGATATTTTTCACGGTCACATCCCCCTTGGTGACTGCTGCGGCAAACATAAAGGTTCCCGCCTCGATCTGGTCCGGGATGATGGTATACTCCGTACCGTGGAGCTTCTGCACGCCTCGGATGCGGATGACATCCGTGCCCGCTCCCTTGATATTCGCTCCCATGCTGTTTAAGAAGTTTGCCAGATCGACCACATGGGGCTCCTTGGCGGAATTCTCGATGATCGTGGTGCCCTCGGCCATGGTAGCAGCCATCATCACATTGATGGTCGCCCCGACGCTGGAGACATCCATATAAATATGGCTGCCCACCAGTTTTTCGGCCTCCGCCTTGATCAGGCCGTGCTCGATAGTCACCTGTGCTCCCAGGGCGCGGAAGCCCTTGATATGCTGGTCTATCGCGCGGGAGCCGATGTCACAGCCGCCCGGCAGGACCACCTCCGCATGCTTATATTTTCCGAGAAGCGCTCCGAGAAAATAGTAGGAGGCTCTGATCTTTTTTAATGACTCCTGCTCCACCACGACGCTGTGGATATTGCCTGCGTTGATGGTGGCGCGGTGTCTTCCGGTCCTCGACACCATGACGCCGATGCCGGACATGGCGTCCAGCAGCACGTTGATATCCCTTACATCCGGCATATTTTCTATATATACGGTCTCATCCGTCATGGTGGAGGCAGCAAGAATAGGAAGTGCCGCATTCTTTGCACCTCCTATTTCCACTTCGCCCACCAGGGGATTCCCGCCTTTGATTGCGTATTGTTCCATCTATTCTTTACCTCATTTCAAGGCCAACTGTCTAATTCCTGCAAATTTTAACACATTTACCTGTTTTTGTAAACAGCTCATTCGCTTAACTTAAGCGTTACTGAAGGTATTTCAGCGGATTTACCTGAACCCCGTTGATCAGGATCTCAAAGTGCAGATGAGGTCCGGTGGTAATACCGGTGTTGCCGCTCAATGCGATCTTCTCTCCCTGCTTTACGGTCTGTCCCACAGAGACAAGCACCTTGCTCAAATGGCCGTATCTGGTCTGCCTGCCGTCCTCGTGGTTGATGTAGACAACATAGCCATAGCCGCTGCCCCAGCCTGCCTTTGCGACAGTACCGCCGCAGGAGGCGTAGACCGCCGTGCCGGTAGGTGTCGACCAGTCGATTCCCTTGTGGTAGGTGCTCGCCCCCTTGGTGGGCGCACTTCTCTTGCCGAAGCCTGAACTCTGACGTCCGCCGTTTATAGGCTTGATGTAGGTGGGCGGAGTCTTTGTGCCTCTCTCAACGATCTTCGGCACCGCCTCCATAAGGATCTCTTCCTTCAGGATTTCCCTGGAAACCAGCTGGTCATTGACATAGGACTCATCCGCGATCACCCTGCGGAAGCCTGCGGAGGGCTGCTGGTGCACCACTGTCTGGGTGGTATACCAGGAATCGTTGTCGATATAGATCACGTCCGCATCGTAAATTTCTTCATAATAATTCTGTTCCACTCTGGTGACGGAAAGCTCCGGCTCCGGAACTGTGATGACCAGCTCCTGATCCACCCTAAGCGTACTGTTTGCATCCTCCAGACTGTCATTCATAGCCACGATCTCATCGATGGGAATATTGACGCTGATGGCGATCTCCGAAAGGGTATCTCCCGCAGCCACCTTATAGATGCTGGCTGTCTCCTGCTCCTTTGTCACCTGATCCACCGCTTCCTCCAGAGATGTCAGCTGGCTCTCCGGAAGATACACCTCAACCACTTCCACCTTCTCCGAGAAATCCATGCTGAGTATCCCCAGGTCGTAGTCCTCGAAATCCAGCTCCTCTTCCGTCTCCACCAGGCTGTCCATCTCCTGAAAGAACAGACCGACACCGCCTGTCAGATAAGAATTCTGTACGGCTCCCGTCACGCTGACAGCCTCAGCGACACCCGCTGTGAGCACGCTGAATTCCCTGTCGCTGTCATGCTGCAGGGTGACGGTAAACCTTCCCTCACTGTCATATTTGTCCACAGCCGCCTGCAGAAGCTCTTTCACCTCGTCCAGGCTGGAGAGATTTACCATATATTCATTTACCTTGACGGAGTAGGAGCGATGCCTTGTCTCGATCACGCTCTCAGAGAGGACTGCCTCCATATTGGCAAGCACATCCGCCTCGTCGTCCGGGATCCCCCAGAGAAGCTCCTCCCCGGCGACCTCCATGTCCGCCTCCATAAAAACAATATCGTCAGCAGCAGAGGCAATGTTTTTCCGGGCCTGTACCAGAAGCTCATCCGCCCTCTCTCTCTCCCCGACGCTTCCCACCTCTCTGCCGTTTAGGGTGATATGAAAAAAATTATCCCCCGTGCGTTCAAAGGGAGTGTAACCCTTTAAGAAAAGGGTGCACACAAACAGTGTGAACAAAGTTGCCTCTATATATGTAAGCTTGTACTTTTTTCGATATTTCTTTTGATTTTTCATAGAATTCTCTCTTCGTTTATTTCAGAAAATGCTTATCAAAGCTTTTATAGCATAACAGCATTTGCGGGGCTTGTAAAGTAAGTTTTCGGGCAAAAAAACACCTCCGGGCAGACATCTGTCATCTGACCTGTCTGCCCGGAGGAAACGCATTCCACTCAGGATCTTTCTATTTCGCTTTACTTCTTTTTTACGCTGTAGCCGAAGGTTCCAAGCTGTTCTCCGCACACCAGATATGCGCCGTGGGAATAGACAATGGGCTCCGCCTTCTCCAGATGGAATTTATGCTTCTCATCCATATATTTTTCATCTGCATGGACCGCCACGACATCCGCTAAGAACATATGATGTGATCCGAGGGGATAGACCTGACGGACACGGCATTCCAGATTCACCGGGCTCTCACCGATGAGGGGAGCCGCCACCTCCGATGCCTTTAGTGCGGTAAGCCCCAGTTCCTTAAATTTGTCCACATCCCGACCGCTCTTTACCCCGCAGTAATCCGTGGCAAAGGCCAGTTCACGGGTGGTGAGATTGATGACAAACTCTCCCGTCTCCTTCAGGATGGGAAAGGAATATCGCTCCGGCCTCACGGAAATGCTGACCATGGGAGGATTGGTGCACACCGTTCCCGCCCACGCGATGGTAATGATATTCTTTTTTCCGTCCCTGTCCGCCATACTCACCATGACAACCGGCAGCGGATAAAGCATATTACCGGGTTTCCACAATTCTTTCGCCATAAGGTATATTTCCTTTAAAAAATCTGGATATTCAAAACGCCTAAAATCTGCAGGATCACACTTACCAGAGAAAAGATCAGCGCCGCAGAAGAAATCCCCAGCACAACGCCGAGCCTGCCGTTCAAAAGCGTCACCTTACCCTGCGTCTCATCGGATGCCGTGCTAAGCTTACCGCTCTCTTCCGTGACAACTGCCTGTACATTGCGGTATACCTTGACGCACTCCTTATGCACACTCTCCTCCAGGCCGTCCAGCTTATCGGTCACAAAATCTTCATTGCCCGCTTCCAGCTTCTCCTCCAGACGTTCCAGACGCTCTGACAGACTGCTGTTTATCCCGTCAAGCCTTTCTGTCAGCTCCTGCTGGATGCTCTCCAGTCCCGCGAACTCCTGCTGCATAGCCTGGATCTTGCCGATGCTTTCCTCGGCGAGGCGGCTGACCGCCTCGGTGTCCGCCGCTTCCTTCAGCCTTGCGTCACTCTCATCGATCAGTTTTTTGAGTCTGTCCAGATATTCGTTATACTCCTCAACCTGATCTTTCAGCCGGTTCAGTTCCTCCGTATCTGCTGCGGTATTTGCTTTGATCATTTCCTGCGCTGACAGTTTCTGTGCCAACTTGTCCATAAACATATCCATTGCGTACCTCCAGACTCCCCTCTGTCGTAGGATAATCTCTTTTTGCTATTTTACCATTTTCCCGACTTTATTACAACAAAAAACAATTCTTTTATGCATTCTGTATATATTTTTCCATGTAGTTTCTTATTTTTTGTTATATTCATCAACTTTTCACAGTGCGTTCATATTTTAGACATAATTATTTGATACACTTCATTTGTGTTCAGGAGAACAACAACGAAGCAGAAGTCATCAATCAGAGAATTTTTT
>CAYPSH010000144.1:0-4728 GCA_964413445.1 uncultured Acetatifactor sp. | reverse complement strand
AATTGCAGAGATTGTGGACATTGTCTCTTGCAACTATCAGGAACAGTGGTATGAGGCCATTCATGAAGCCTGTCCGGAAAAGCTGATCCTCGGCACAGAAACCTATCTTTTCTTCCGCGGCAGCTACGACCACTACTTTAATTACAGCACCCGAAATCCATGGATGGACACGGAAAAATATCCCTATGTCATCGGGAGCAGTCTCTGGGCCGGAGTGGATTATCTCGGGGAGTCCATGGGCTACCCTTCCAAGGGCTGGGCAGGCGCCTTGATCCAGACCAATCTGGTCCGCAAACCGATTTCCTACCTTTGGGAAAGTTATTGGAGCAAGTATCCGATGGTACATATTTCCATTCTGGATTACACAAAGCCTATGGAGGTCGTGCGTGAACCCTGGGCAGAGATGCCGCTTTCCGACTGCTGGAATTATCCGATGTTCACAAAGCTCCCCATGCCCTATATGATCTTTTCCAACTGTGAAGAAGTTCATCTTTCCCTGAACGGAAAGTATTTTGACATCGCAAAACCGACAGACTGTGAAAGCCGTATCATCTCAGGTTTCCTTCCGCTGGAGCCAGGGCGGGTTCTGGCAGAGGGTCTGATAGACGGCAGGGTAGTCTGCACTCACGAACTGGTGACCTGTGCCGAGACGGCAGCTCTCGCCTTTACGGATGTCCCGGACGCAAGCCTCTCCTATACCGCAGACACACCGGCCCAGCTTTTATTTACGGTGACGGCGACAGATTCTCAGGGCGCTGCAAACCTGCGTGAGTGCGCCCAGGTCCAGTTCTCCGCAGAAGGTCCCGCGGTCATCGAGGGTGTCGATAACGGCTATCTCTGCTCCAGGGAACCGTTTGTTTCCGACAGGATCCATCTGCACCAGGGACGCGCCTCTGTCGTCCTTCGCGTGACCGGTCCCGGGCGCATCGTTCTTCATGCCTTTGCGGACGGACTTAAGGCTGCTGTGGCGGAGTGTACCGTAAACCCTTAAGCCTCCATCGAAAATTCCCTTGCGTGCGGAGACCCGATCTGCATCAGTATATTCTCACAAAAAATGACCCTCGCGCAAATACATCTGCGCGAAGGTTATTTTTCTGGTGAGATTCTCGAATACTCTGTCAAAGTTTAAATCCCTCTAACAATGTGCCCAGACTCTCGATCACCTTTCCGTTTTCCTCCACGGAACCCACAACCGCCTTGATCTGCTTGCGGATTCCCAGTATGCTGTCCGTGTTGTCCTGTACGGCATCTGTCTCCGTCTGAAGTCCCGCTGCGATCTCAGACACTTCGTTCATGATCGTCTCCATGCTCTCCTGGAGCTGTCTCATGCAGTCCATGCAGCTCTCCATCTGCTTGCGGAACAGGGCTGCATCCTGATAATAGGACTCTCCGGTCTGCTCCAACATATCGTAATCCTTCATCACCTGGGTGTTGACGATGTTCAGCAGTTCAAAGGCTGCATCCGACAGTTCCCTGACCATCTGAGTGATCTCTTCATTGATGACGCCGATCTCATTGGCAGTCCCGGCTGACTGCTCCGCCAGATGCCCGATCTCTGTCGCCACCACCGCGAAGCCTCTTCCCGCTTCCCCGGCACGCGCCGCCTCAATGCTTGCATTGAGGGCGAGCAGATTTGTCTGGGAGGATATCTCAACGATCTTTCCCGTAAGTACCCCGATCCGCTTGACTCCCTGGGACTGCTCGATCTTCTCCTCCAGGCAGGTCCCGATCTCGCCCACCTGCTGCTGCATTTTACTCTTGGCATCCACAGCATCCTGCTGGAATTTTCTGGCATTTTCCTGAATGACTACAGTATGCTCCGCATTCTCTCCTGTCTCCTGAAGGATCGACTTTGCCAGCTCGCCGGATTCATGGGCCTGATCCTTGATGCTTTGTACCTTCTCATTCATGTCAGACATGCTTGCCGACGTCTCCTCCATGGTCGCCGACATGGACTCCACTTCGTTGGCGGATTCCTTCATGCTGTCATCTATGACATCCGTGATCTCCTTCAGCTTCTCCCCGTCCGCCTGAACCTGGAGCAGCATACTCCTGAGACTGGCGAGAAAGCTGTTCATGCTTTTCGCGATGGAGCCAACCTCGTCCTTGGAATTCACATGGATCTCCTGGGTGAGATCACCCTCGGCCGCGGCCAGTTCCTTCACCTTTCTGTCGATGGTCTTCACATTTTTCGACAGATAACCGCTGATCAAAAGGGCAAGCACCAGGCTTACGACGAGGCTGGTGCACTCTATGCCTACCGCGATACGCATCATGGACGCATCCCGCTGTTCAATGGACGTCACGGAACAGTCCACGCCGACCACGCCAACGATCTCGCCCGCACTGTTGTAGATGGGAGCAAAACCGCTGTAAAAATGTCCCCATGCGTCGGCGGTCACCTCGCTGTCCGCCACGATATTGCCCAGAAACGCCTGGTCGATCTCATCATAACTCTCATAGGGTTCTCCGATCGCCGCAGGGTCGTCGGCGTCCGCGTCCACCACGAACTCCAGGCTGCTGCCCACACGCCTCATGGTATAGATATATACGATGTCGTCGCCCTGCACAAAATTCCGCAGCTGGTTGTAAATGACCGCGTAGGCCTCCCCATCCTCATCTCCTTCCTGTATGGTCTCGAACAGGTCGCCGTCCACGGTCGCCGCAGCCGTTGCCGCCACGCTCATCGTCTGGTTTTTGCTCTGTTCCAGCAGATTCGCTTTCATCTGCCTCAGACAGACCGTTCCCACCAGACCTCCTGCAAAAAATACACAAACCATCATTCCCAGAGAAATTTTTGCTTTAATTGATCTGATCATTTCGAATACATCTCCTTTGCCATAGATATATCGGCTTTTTTCTGGCAATGTTTGAGAGGCATTTCGAAATGCTTTCTCACCCTTTTCTCTTCTTCTCTTTTCTGTTGATGTCAGCCGCAAACCACACAAGCGAAGCACCGAACAATACATCCGCCGCATGTCTCCCCAGACTCCTGCTCTTGTCGAATACCCTCAGCAGGCATCTGTATGCGGCGTACAGGGAGACGCCCTCCAGCATCAGGTTGGAAAAATGGATCCACAATTTTTTCTGTGCCGCGATCAGAGCCTTCATCAGCCTGCCGATCGCCGCCTTTGTCCCGCTTTCCGACTTCAGGATGGAGAGGAGGATAACCGCAAACTCGCCGGGGCCGCCCTTGCCAAGCTGGGAGAAACGCTTGGAACCTCCTGCCTCCAGCGCATCAAAGAAATCTCTGGTGAACGCCTTGCGCTGTTCCATCGGCGCAGATTCGATCCAGTCGTCAAAGATCCGGTTGTAAATCTGGCTTTCTCTGGACAGGCTCTTCTTTTCGCGGAAAAAATCCCCGTCCACGATCCAGGTCATCGCGTCGTGCTGCGCCAGTCCGTCCGCCGTGCTGGCCACGATCCTGGTGGGCGGTTCGTTGGCAAACAGCATCCCGATCACACTGCTCTCCGGCACGATCCGGATCAGCCTGGATTCTATCCTGTGATACCTGCCCATCGGGATGATATCCCCGCAGAGCCCCGGTCCGTCGTTGCTGTAGATTTCGATGATCCGCCTCTGCTTTTTGCCCGGGCACATCATGGACGCATAGACGGCAAGGTTTCCGCCCTTGGAATGGCCTCCCACCCGGTACAGCTTGTCTGTCTCTATGGTCTTCTCCAGATAGGCGGCCGCCAGCTCCTGGGCGCCCATCTTCTGAAAGCTCATGCTGAAGTCTTCTCTCCAGCCCAGGATGTAGTCCCCGGAGCCCCTGAACGCCACATAGACAGTCCCATCGCCCAGCTCGATATGGAGGGCGGAAAACTCTGTATGGGCAGACTCGTCCAGCACATCCGCATAGCAGGACAGCCGCACATTTTTATATCTGTCTGTGGAAGCCATCACCAGGAGCAGCCCCTGTGGGGAATCGGCAACCGCCTTGTGCTCGTGCTTCTCCTTATACAGCTTTGCCGCCTGTCTCAGCGTGACAGACGCACTTTCGTCAGGTCCGGGCACGATCCCCCGAAAGTCCCAGTAAGACAATTCCGCAAGCACAAGATTATCCACTTCTCCAAATGCCCGCTCCAAAAAGGTCTGATTCCCGCGCCGTTTCAAATAGGTGATAATATTACCCAAAGCCTTCACCCCCTGCCCGTCGGCACCCGATACAAAAATAAGTTCCTGTACTAATAAAATAGCAGACTGTCCTCCTGATTTCAAGCACAACCAAAGTACAGATCCGCTTCCTCTTCCTTAGGAAACTGTCTCCACAATGGGAAAAGAGCAGTACTCTCCCGTTTTTGGGGATTTCCTGCTCTTTTCCTTTTATAGATCAACCGCATCCGAGGGGGTAAGCGCGTCAGATGTGGTTTGCCACCTCGTAGGCATCCCAGATGCCGTACATGATGTTTGACACCTTTTTGGCATCCCCGAGGAGATAAATCTCAGGCACTTCAAATTCAATCTCGTGGTAGAGGCTGTTGTTTTCCCTGTAGCCCACGGAGAGGATAACACTGTCGCAGGGGATCTGTCTTGCGCCGTCCTTCAGCTCCACATTGAGCTTTCCGTCCTGATAGCCGGTGACGCGGGCGCTTGTCACGATCTCCACCTTGTGGAAGGGAAGAAGCGCCTCCAGCATATCCTTGTTCGCATGGCAGAGGGGACCGTTGACAGCCATGATCTTATCCAATGCCTCCACAATGGTCACATGCTTTCCTTCCATGGCAA
>CAYPSH010000143.1:0-4744 GCA_964413445.1 uncultured Acetatifactor sp. | reverse complement strand
AAAAAGGAAGAAAAACGGCATCGGCGGAGAGAATGCCTACATGACTGTGGAGGCGGCACTGGTGCTTCCGATTGTGTTTGCAGTCCAACTGCTGGCGGTGTATCTTTTTATCTTTCAGTATGACAGGTGTCTGCTGGATCAGGATGTGGGGCGGCTTTCGGTACTGGGGTGCCGGGCGGAGGCCGGGGATAAAGATGAGCTGACAGACTCTTTGAAAAAAGCCGCTTCGGAAGTGTACTATGAAAAATACCTTGCCTGGAATATGGAGTCGCTGACTGTGAAACTGGTGAAAGAAAATGTCTGTGTAGAGGGAAGCGGGACGGTAAAGTTTCCGGTGCCGGGATGGCAGCTCTGGGACGGAGAGACGCGTTGGACAGCTTCCGCAGTCAGTGAATATCAAAGGCTGCAGCCGGTCTTTCTGATCAGGCAGTACAAAAAACTGAAAGGCAGCAGCTCGTCGGCTGTATCCGGAGAGGAGCAGGCTAAGGAAGCGCTCTGATCAGCGTTTCCCAAAGAAAGAACAGGGCGTAACTGCAGGCGGTTACAATTGAGAAAGGGAAAAGGAGAAAAAGGATGCTTCAGACAGAATATATCAGAAATCTTAACTGCAATTATGAAAGGCTTTTGCTGGAGGAAAAACCGGAGGAGAAAAAGTATCAGTATTGCATTTTGACCAGAGGAGGGATCAAGGGTCTTCTGCCCTGCAGCCTCCGCTACATGAACGGGCAGGCGTATCTGTATTATGACATTTCTTCCAGGCAGAATATAGCACAGCTTTATAACTGCGGCGGCATCACAAGAGAGTGGGTGAAGGACTTTCTGTGGGGAATGAAACATGTGGGAGAGGAACTGGGAAGATTTCTGTTGGATTGCCACAATATCGTGTGGTATCCGGAGCAGATCTTTCAGGAGCTGGAAAACAATGTCTTTTCATTCCTTTATATTCCTTATTATGAAGGGGAGGACAGCTTTGGGGCCTTCCTGGAGTTTCTGGCAGAGCATATAGACTATGAGGATGAGGTCTTGGTGGAGTGTGTTTACCATATGTATGATCAATATGAAAAAAACGGGGAGCTGTATCTGCAGGCACAGCTTTTTGAAGATGCTGCGGTGTTGGAACAGAAGAAAGAGACCGGAAAAACATCAGCAGCGGCAAAAGCCGAAGTACAGGTTCCCCGGGAAGAAAAATCGGAAACTCCGGAGGAGACGGAAACAGAGGCGGTGGAAGTTCCTGACGAGAAAAGGGGGATTTTGGGCTTCTTTGACAGCCGCAGAAAGAAAACAAAAGAACAGAGGGAGGATTACAGGCAGAGCATGCACCGCGCCATGGAGGGAGAAGCGGTGGCGGAGGAGACGGTCTATGAGGAGACTGAATACGGACAGACGATGTATGTGGAGCTGCAGGAGGATACATCGGGGAAGCTTCGAGGCTTATACCTTCCGGATGGAAAGCTGCTGTGTAATTTGAGCGGTACGGTTGTGACGATCGGAAAGAAAAGGGGAGAGGCGGATCTGGTCCTGGAGGACGGCTCTGTGAGCAGGATCCATGCCAGAATCGAAAAGGAGAAGGAATATTATTATCTGGAGGACATGAATTCCACCAACGGAACCTTCAAAAACGGTCTGCGCCTGCAGCCGTACGAAAAACGGCGCCTGGAGGAGGGGGATGATATCCGCTGCGGACGGGTATTGTTCGTCTTCAAATAAAAGTGCCTTGGCAGCGTAAGAAAAGCAAAAAGAAAAAGCAAAAAAGTAAAAGCAAAATTGACGGGAATCTCTTTCGTCCGTTGAAATACTCAAGTATTTATGTTATACTTTCTCATAAAATTATCGGACATAGTTTTGCACAATGACGAAAGAGAGAGATGAACGTGGATTTTGCTTTTTGGTATAGGCAGGGTATTTATTTCCTGAGGATTATTCTTGCCTGTGTCTGCGGGGGCCTGATCGGAATCGAGCGCCAGCAGAGGACGAAGGTCGCCGGTACGAGAACCCATATGATGATCGCGATGGCCACGGCTTTGATGATGATCATTTCCAAGTACGGCTTCATGGATATTGAACAGATTCCGGGAGCCAGCCTGGATATATCCCGGGTGGCGGCGGGTATCATTTCCGGCATTGGCATTCTGGGCGGCGGCATTATCATCACCGGAAAGCAGGGCTATGTCAGCGGTATTACCACGGCAGCAGGCATCTGGACGACCATAGGCATCGGTATGTCCTTTGGCGCGGGCATGTATGTGTTGGGAATCGGTACGACTGTGGTTTTGCTGATCATACAGTGGGTCCTCCACAAGAAACTCTGGATCGTAACCCAGCTGACCAGAGTGCAGGTGACATTCCGGCTGCAAAACGACACACAGGCGTATCGGAAGCTTTCGGAAGAACTGGGAAAATACGACATTTCCATTTCTCAGTTTAAGTGGGAGAGAAAGGGCAACGGCACATTTCAGCTTCGCTGCCATGTGTTGGTTCCTTCAAATTTCAGCAAGGAAGAAATAGTTGACATCTTTACCGGTATGGATGAGATGGAGACCTTTGAAGTCATATAGCCGAAGGGAAACAGAAGAGCTTGAATCGTTATCGACTGAAAGAAATACCCCTGGTCAGCGCAGCGCTGGTCATTATCAATGTGGTGGTGTATTTTATATGCCTGTTTGGGGATGGGAAAATCTATGCGGCCGGAGTGCTGGATGCATATGACGTGTTGGTGAGGAAGGAATACCTGAGAATCCTCTGGGCAATGTTCCTGCATGCAAACTCGGGTCATCTGCTCAATAATATGCTGATCCTCTTTTTCCTGGGCACCATGATAGAGAAGGAGACGGGGCATATCCGGTTCGGCATCCTTTATTTTCTGTCGGGGATCGGCGGAAATATCCTGTCACTGATCATGAAAGTGCTCCACAGCGATCCGTCTGCCTCTCTGGGGGCGAGCGGCGCTGTGTTCGGACTGGACGGGGTGCTGCTGGCAATGGTGCTGCTTTCCGGCAGGAAGATGGAGAATGTGACACCGCTCCGTGTGATCCTGATGATCATATTGTCTCTTTACAGCGGGTTCACGGGAGGAAATATAGACAATGCGGCGCACGTGGGCGGCCTGATCGTGGGCTTCCTCGGTGGTGGTATTATGTGCATTGCATACAACAGACGGCAACAGAAGTGAGGTATGAGAAAGCATGAATATCAATATCTATTATGGTGGACGAGGCATTATCGATGATCCGACTCTGTTTGTTATCAACAAGATGCAGGAGATACTGGAAGAACTTCGTGTGAATGTTTCCCGTTATAACCTGTATGAACTGAAGGGAACCATTCCCACGCTGCCACAGACCCTAAAGGATGCGGACGGTATCATTCTCGCTACAACTGTAGAATGGTACGGCATCGGCGGATACATGCAGCAGTTTCTGGATGCCTGCTGGCTTTTCGGCGACAAGGAGAAGATCGCAGGGATTTATATGTGTCCGGTGGTGATGGCGACCACCTATGGCGAGCTGGAGGCAAAGCAGAATCTGACCACCGCCTGGGAAATCCTGGGGGGACTTCCCTGCAGCGGCATCTCCGGCTATATTGAAAATACGTTGAAGCTGGAAATGAATGAGGACTACATCAGGATCATTGAGAAAAAAGCGGAAAATCTGTATCGCAGCATCAAGCAGCATATCCCTTGTTTTCCTGCCAGCAACCAGGCGGTCAAACAGAGGATTGCGGTTTCGAAGACAACCAACCTGACACCGCAGGAGACGGAGCAGCTTTCTGAATATGTGTCGGATGACGGATATGTGCAGCGGCAGAAGCAGGACATACAGGAGTTGACAGATCTTTTCCGCGGCATGATGGACGAGGAGGGTGAGGACGAGGAGGAATATCTCGGCAGTTTCCGAAAATGCTTTCACCCACAGCCCGGATTTGAGGCAAAATATGCCGTCACCATAGGAGATAAAAAGAAACGCATGATCCTTGCCGTAAAGGGGCCGGAACTGGAGTGCAGTTACGGGATCTGCGATCAGGCTGATGTGGAAATGCAGTTGGATAAGGCTTCCATGGAGGATGTGGTGAATGGAAGGATGAGTTTCCAGAGAGCCTTTATGTCCGGAGCCATGAAGACAAAGGGTGATTTCAAGGTGCTTCGGACCCTGGATCAGCTTTTCCCTTTCGATGAAAAATAAATTTGTGGAGGTATCTATATAATATGAAAAAAGATGATTGTATTTTTTGCAAAATTGCAAACGGAGAAATCCCTTCCAAAACATTATACGAAGACGCGGAGTTCAGGGTAATCCTGGATCTGGGTGCGGCGACAAGGGGACATGCGCTGATCCTTCCCAAAGATCATGCCGCTAACCTTTATGAACTTCCGGATGAAACAGCGGGAAAGGTGATGGTTCTTGCCAAGAGGATGGCGACTGTGATGAGGGAGAAGCTCGGCACTGACGGCCTGAACCTGGTGCAGAATAACGGGGAAACAGCGGGACAGACGGTTCTGCATTTTCACATGCATCTGATTCCCAGATATAAAAATGACGGACAAAAAATCGGCTGGGTGCCGGGAGAACCGACTCAGGATGAATTGGAAGAGATAAAAAATATAATTACGGAATAGAGGGCTTTTTATGAGGACGTTGGACGTTGCAGTGATAACGGATAATATTGAGGAAATGTGCATAGAAGCGAATCACTGTCTGTCGGAAGACATGCAATGCGCGTTTAAGGCTGCCGCTGAGAGCGAAGAGGC
>CAYPSH010000142.1:0-4746 GCA_964413445.1 uncultured Acetatifactor sp. | reverse complement strand
AGCGTTGCAAGCACACTGCTCACCACAGAGAGCGTTGTGGCAAACATCAAGGAAGAGACACCCGCAATGCCTGCCGGAGCCGGCGGAATGGGCGGAGCATACTAAGAGCCACCTTACAAAGAATAGGAAAACAGGCGCCGTCCCCGAAAGGGGGCGGCGTTTTTGCTTCAGGAATCTTTGGGGGCGGGGTAAATCTTTTGGATGAATTATTCGATATAAGTAAAGAATGCTCCTAACTGTGCATGAGACAGAAAGAAGGGTAACGACTATGGATGAGAAACGTCGCTTGGATGAGGAAAGTCGTATCAAGAGGCGCAGTCCCGGCACTTCTCTGGTTTTGTGGGGGATCGTGCTGGCACTTGCGGTTGCCATGGGTGGGTTTACTCTTTATTTTTTTCGGACGATCAAGGTACAGCTGTTCGCGGAGCGGCAGAGCCATCTGATCGAGATGACATCCAAGGTTTCCAGTGCGATAGACACGACGATCTCCTCCATACAGCGTGAGGCCAATTCCGCAAGGATCCTGATGGAGCAGACGGGGACGATACAGGAGTCGGAGATTTTTTCCACTCTGCAGAAGATGGAGGACACGCTGGCTCTGGATGAGGGCGTGCTGTTCGTGATGGACAGCAAGGGACGTTATTACAGCTCCCGGAAAAGCTCCGGCACATGGGGCAACCAGGAGGATCTTCTCTCGGACCATGAGACCCCCGAAGTGAGGGATCTTGTCATCGACGGGGAGACAAAGATCTGTGCTGTCTTCATGCGGATGCTGGAAACGCCCAAGGAGACCGGGACAGAGGGAGTGAGCATCACCCATGTGGCTGTTGCGGTGCCCCTGACGGACTTACAGGATATCTTTTCCCTGTCTATTTTCGGGGATTCCTGTTACACCTATCTGCTGGACGGGAACGGGCGCAGGGTCTATAAGCAGACCTTTTCCGATAACTTTATCCAGGCCTACGGTGTTCTCACCGCACTGGAGAGCAGGCCCACAGTGATGGGAGGCTCCATGCAAGATCTGGCGGCGGCTGTGAGCAGCCGGGAGAGTTTCTGTCTGGAATTTGTGGAGGATGGGGAAAACTACTTCGTCTCAGCGGTCCCCGTGGAGGGCTCCGACTGGACGGTGCTCATGTTTGTGCCCACCAAGCTGCTGGGCGCCTACACCACCCGCACCATGAATCTGGTGGTGAAATATGCGATGGGCATCGCCCTGACCTTTATTGTGATCTGCGGCTGCCTGCTGTCTGTCGTGCTTTCCGGACAGAGTGACAGAAAGCTGATGCGCCAGCAGGAGGAGAGCAACCGGAAACTATCTGTCGCTGTGGAGGAGGCCAGGAGCGCCAACGCGGCAAAGAGCGAGTTCCTGGCACATATGTCCCACGATATCCGCACCCCTATCAACGGTATTATCGGCATGACCAACATCGCCGTGAAAAGCATGGATGACAAAGAAAGGGTGGCGGACTGCCTGGATAAGATTTCCGGGGCGGCGGACCATCTCCTGAGCCTTGTGAACGATGTGCTGGATATGAGCCATATCGAGAGCGGCAAGGTTGAGATAGCGCACAGGCAGATGGATATCCGGACGATCATCGACAACTGTTCCTCCATCATCAGCGGGCAGCTTCTCTCGCGTCATGTGGAGTTTAAGCTGGAGTCCGGAAACTTTCAGCACCCCTGGCTCCTGGGCGATGAGCTGCATCTGAGACAGGTGTTCATCAATATTCTGGGAAATGCGGTGAAGTTTACGCCGGACGGGGGCACCATCACCTTTAAGACCGAGGAGGTATCAGCCTCCGAGGGGCGGGTCCACTATCGTTTTACCTTCCGGGATACGGGCGTGGGCATGAGCGAGGAATTTCAGAAGAAGATTTTCGATGCCTTCACCCAGGAGGACGGCGGCAGCCGTACCACCTACAAGGGCACGGGCCTGGGGATGACCATCTCCAAGCAGTTTGTGGACATGATGGGCGGCACGATCCGGGTGGAGAGCCGTCAGGGTCAGGGCAGCTGTTTTACCGTGGAGATGGATTTTGATATCGATCCGGAGCAGAGAGTCCAGGAGGAAGTGCCGGTCCAGGTAAGCCTGAAGGGAATGCATGTGATGCTGGTGGAGGACAACGAGCTGAACATGGAGATCGCCCAAGAGCTTCTGGAGGACGAGGGCATTGAAGTCACGACGGCGGAGAACGGTCAGATCGCCGTGGACACCTTCACGCAGGCCTCTGCGGGAACCTTTGACGCAATTTTAATGGATATCATGATGCCGGTGATGAACGGTTTGGAGGCCACGAAGACCATCCGTGCATCGGATCATCCGGAGGCAAAGACGATTCCCATCATCGCTATGACGGCCAACGCCTATGTGGAGGATGTGAACGCCTCCCTGGCTGCGGGGATGAATGCACATATCGCCAAGCCGATAGATTTTGAGAGATTGTTTACTGTACTGGGCCAATACAGAAAGGATTGAGTGTATGAAGAAAGTTTTTTCGGGTACGATGGTTCTGCTTTTGACTCTGGCTATGACCGGCTGCGGGGTTTCGGCATCCCTGCCGAAGGGGGCTGCAGAGAATGAGATCCTGACCACCAGGGCGGTGGATCAGAACAAGACAGTCATTACGGTACGTGTCGAGAACGGGATCAGTCAGTACGGAAGCCTGGAAGAGGTCCTGGAGGAGAAGTTTCCCCAGGTGGACTTTGTGCTCCGCCACGACGGCAGCATCAATTCCGAGTACACCATCCGGGAAAACCTTGAGGCCGGCGTGGCCTGCGACCTGCTTATGTCCCGCTCACTGACTACGATAGATGACATTGCGGCGGACTATCTTCTGGATCTGTCCGCGGAGAGCTTTGTGGATCAGTACTATGTGAATGCGGTGAACAGCTGTGCAGGCACCGACGGGAAGCTTTACTATCTGCCGGGGCCGTCCGATGTGTACGGCATTGTGTACGACAAAACCATGTTTGAGGAAAATGGCTGGGAGCTGCCTCACAGCTACTCAGAGTTTGTGGAGCTGCTCAACACCATACGGGATGCGGGGCTTACCGCCACCTATACCGATCAGGAGGGCAAGGTCCAAACGGATGAGGTGGTACCGATCCAGCCCTCTATGATGTATCCGGACATGTTCCAGATCGTGTTCAACACCTACGGCTACGAGTCTGTGTTCGGAGGTACGGAGAATTTCAGGTGGCTGACCGATTACCAGAACGGGAACGGCTCTCTGGTGGGACATCTGGAACCGGCGGTGGAAAAGTTTAAGGGACTCTTCGACGACGGCATCCTTTCCCTGGCGGACTGGGACATGCAGCCCGGCACCCGCAGCAGCATGATGTACACCTATCACACCACCGCCATGATCATAGAGTGCCAGAATGCGGTGGGGTATGCGGAGACCTTTGCGGCGGACGGGGAAGAGCCTCACGAGGTGGCGATGATGCCCTTCTGGACATCTGACGAGCCTGACAGTGATTACCTCTACTCCATCCCCAGCTACTATATGGCGATCAATAAGAGCGCTGCTGAGGAGAGCGAAGAGAAAAAGGAGCTTCTGCTGGAGATATACAGCTACCTAAGCTCTGCGGAGGGGCAGGGAATGCTGATCGCAGACGGCCCCAGGATCTCCAGTGTAAAGGGCGTTCCCATGGAGGAGGCGGCTTTTTCCGATGCAATCAGGGACACTATAGCAAACGGGCGCATCGTCAGCAACTTCTACCTGGCGGCAGGAGAGAACAGCAAGCAGGTGGAAAAGCAGCTGCGCTCCACAGCGCCTGACATGATCCAGGGTAAGATAAGCGTGGAGGACTGGCTTCTGGCGGCAGACCAGGTGAGGGATGACTTCCTGGCAGGAGAGCAGGATGAGGAGACAGTCTACGGCCAGGTGGAGAACACTCTCACGAGGCTTGAGAGCGCCTATACCGTAGCCGAAATGTACAGGGATCTGACCGGTGCGGACATCGGCATCTGTCTGGGCGGCGTCTGGAAAAACGGAACCAACGGATATTTCTACAAGGGAGATATTACCGACAAATCCCTGGCCTGTGTCACTCCTGCAAAGGAGAGCACTGCGGATGAGGCAGATCCTATGGTGGGGACCATTGTGACGGCCACCATGACGGGGGCGCAGATCCTGGATGTCTTAAATACATCAGATGCCGGGGAGAGCAGCACGGAAGGGGAATCGCCCTACTATGTGGCTGCCGGGCTGACGGTAAGATTTAACCCCTGGGCAGGGTCCGGAAACTGTGTGCTGTCCTGTAAGACAGCAGACGGGAATGAACTGGATCCCGATGCATCCTATAAGGTGGCTTATTTTTACAACTCCCTGCCGGAGGGAGCAGCCGTGGCTGAGGAGAGCCTGGGAGAAACCTGGCAGGATAGCTTCCTCAGGTGGCTGGAGGAACAGGGCGGCGTGATCAAGGTGCCGGATATGACCCTGAAGCTGGATTACAGCGGAAAATAGTGAGTGAAAAGCAGGTGAGGATCTGCTCAAAAACAGAGAGAACACCGGGCGTGACCTTCCGGACAGGGAGGCACGCCCGGTGTTTGTTTTATCCGGCAGACAACTGAATAATTATTGCAAACTACTTGACATAGTAATGAAAACTATGTATGGTATCTATCAGATGAATAAAAGTTACTTTATGTTTGAAAAAGAGTGTGATATAATGACCATATTTGAGTGCATCTTTGATGAGAAAAGAGTATACCATGATAAACATATTACTGTGCGGAAACAG
>CAYPSH010000141.1:0-4805 GCA_964413445.1 uncultured Acetatifactor sp. | reverse complement strand
TCCTCCTGCTCTCCGCTTGCAAGCACATGGATAATTACAGCCTTACTTGCATCAATATTTGCAGGAACAGGAAGGGTAACAGCGACAGGGACATCAATCTTGGTGATTTCATGCCCATCTTTATCAAACAACGCCATGTCTACAAACACAGTCTTGGCCACGCTAGGGTTCTTAACTACAGGTGTTTTCTGAAGAGTCTTCACATCCAGACTCTTTGCGCCTGAGAAAGTAGCACCTACAACCTTAAAGCTATCTTTGTCTACACCAAGAAGCTTCGCTGCCGCCTCATCCACCTTGGGCTGTGTTTTTGTAATGCCCTTGTCCTTGTTCTTCTCGCAATACGCTTCCTCAAGGCTTTCAACCTTCTCAACAGCCTTCTTGTCTGCATTCATAACCTTTTTCAGCGTATCAGTATCAACAGACACGATCTGATTCTTCACATCCTCAGCAGACACCTTGTCAATATCTTTCAAGATGCTATCAAGCTGAGACGTTACCTGAGCAATTTCCGCCTCGGTAGGCTGGTCAGAATTCTCTTTGCCGGCGGCATCATCCGTGGTACTGCCAGGAGTATTGGCGGTGTCATCCTTGTTGTCTGTACTGCCGGGAGTATTGGCGGTGTCATCCGTGGTGCTGCCGGAATTGTTGCCGGACACAGTATCTTTCTTGTCGGATTCCTCTTTGCCAGTCCCTTGGTTCCCGTTAGTTCCAGTACCGGTGTTGCCGGATACTGTTGCAGCATTACCGCTGACCGTTCCGGCTGCTGCAACTTCCAGCATGTTTTTGCCTGCGGGAGCGATCAGGATGGCTGCTGCTACCGCGGCGATGACAAAAATTGGTTTTTTCATTTTACCTTCTCCTTTCAAGTTGAACAATTTTTGTACCGTGAAAACATTTTACTCCCCCCTTTTTTCAATGTCAATCTAAACAATAGTTTTTATATTTTTCAGATTTTTGGGAAATATACGCATTTTTACATGACCCAAAGTCGGGAAAAAGAATTGAAAAACCTGGAAAAAGAATGTAGGATGAGTATATCAAACGAAAAAACACGAAAGAGGTATTTCCATGAATTTCCACGATATGCCCTATGAAAGAGTGACCTTTGAAGAGCTGGAAGCGCTCTACCAGAAGCTTTTCTGCGCACTGGAGAATGCGAAGACAGACGAAGACTGTAAGGAAGTGTTGAAGCTCCGCTACGCCCTCTCCGACCGCATGACGCCGATGGATATCTGTTATGTGCGAAACAGTATGAACTGCAATGATGCCTTCTATGCGGCGGAGCAGTCCTACTACGATGAGATCAGCCCCAGGCTCTCCGATCTTGCCTGCCGCCTGAACAAAGCGCTCCTCTCCTCCGGGAGAAGAGATTACTTTGAGCGGACCTTAGGCGCCCAGGCGATCTCCCTGATGGAGACAGGGCTTCTTTGCTTCGATGAGCGGCTGATCCCCCTCTCCAGAGAGGAGAACGCCCTGACCGCCAGATACAATAAACTCTCCGCAAACTCTGCCGTGGACTGGAAGGGCGAAAGGATCAAGAGAAACCGCATGACCCTCTACACCCAGTCCCCGGACCGGGAGACCAGAAAAGCAGCCCAGCTTGCCGTGTCCGCCTCCTATATGGAGGAACGGGAGGAGCTGGAGGAGATTTACGGCGCTCTGGTCACCAACCGGGACAGTCAGGCGAAAGCTTTGGGATATCCGGATTTTGTCAGGATGAGCTACTACCGCATGTCCCGGATCGGCTACGGTCCCTCCGATGTGGCCGTCTTCAGAGAGGCAGTCAAAAAGCACATCGTCCCCCTGCATCGCCTCCAGGAGGAAAAACGGCGAAAGCGGCTGGGTCTCGACCACCTCTTTTACTATGACAGCGGGATGTTTTTCCCGGAGGGAAACCCTGTGCCCACCGGAGACAATCAGGCCTGTCTGGATGCCGCAAGGGAAATGTACCACAGGCTCTCCCCGGAGACTGCGGCATTCATCGACTATATCCTGGACAACGGTCTGTATGACGTGGACATCCGGGACGGCAAAAAGGGCGGAGGCTATATGACCTGTCTGGAGTCCCTGCGCGCGCCCTTTATCTTCGCAAACTTTGACGGCACCTCGGAGAACGCCTACATCATGTGCCATGAGGCAGGACACGCTTTCCAGTATTATCTGATGCGGGATGACGATATCCGCGAACACTGCTGGCTGACCTCGGAATCCGCCGAGACCCACGCCATGTCCATGGAGCTTTTCGCCTTCCCCTATATGGAGCTGTTTTTCGGCGGTCGGGCAGAGGACTACCGCACCCGCCATCTGACAAACACCCTGTGGCGCATCATCTACCAGTGCGAGCAGGATGAATTCCAGCAGAAGATCTATGAGAATCCCGGGATGACCGCGAGGGAGCGCAATGCCCTCTGGGCCGGGCTGGAGCGGGAATACTTCCCGGACAAGGACACCTTCGGCGATGAGAATCTGAGCGAGGGCTGCGGCTGGCAGAGGATTCCCCACGCCTTTCTCTGGCCCTTCTACGCCATCGACTACGGTCTGGCGCAGGTGGCTGCCCTGGAATTTTACCGCCAGTCCCGGGAGGATCAGACTAAGGCATGGGCAAACTATCTGGATTTCTGCAAAAAGACAGGCGAAAAGAACTTTCCCCAGCTGATGAAGGACGCCGGATTCGGAAATCCCTTCTGTGAAGAGACGATCGCCTCCCTGGCGGAATGGTTTCAGAAAAACTGCATGTAACCCCTAAGCGGCCACTGCGAAGATCAGGGAAAGCGCCAGAAAGATCAAGCCGACGATCAGGAGATCCGGCTTCGCTTTCCCCTTTTCGGCCCTGGCCTTCTCCCGTTCCAGTCTGTAATCCAGGTAGGTGCTGCGGGATTCAAACACATTTTTTTTCGGCGTAAAGACAGCCCGCAGATTCCGGATCAGAAAGGAGAAGGCATCAAAGCCCCCTGCTCCCGCGATCAGGGACAGGAGGCCGAAGCCTGTAAAAAAAATGCCGGAGACAAAGGCGCCGTCGCTGAGACGTCTGAGGATGCCAAAAGCTTCTTCCCCCGAAAGGGAGGACTCATAGAAAAAGACGAGCATCGCCGGTATCCATGCCAGGAGAAAGGCTAAGCCAAACGACTTACGCTTCTTTAACCACTGCATCCTTTCTCACCTCTTCCCTGTATCTTTCAAACTCCTCGCTGCTGCAGCTGACGAAATGCCCGGGAGACACCTCGCGTATCCTGGGCTGCTCCCCGGAATAGTCATGGGCCGTGGCAGGCTGGTACACCAGGCGTTTCCTCCGCTTCTCATAGTGGGGATCCGGCAGCGGGATGGCGGACAGGAGGGATTTTGTATAGGGGTGCAGCGGATGGGCGAAGAGTTCATCGGAATCCGCCAGCTCCACAATATGTCCGAAATACATGACTGCGATCCTGTCGGAAAAATATTTCACCACTGACAGATCGTGGGCGATGAACAGGATCGTCAGCCCCATCTCCTCCCGCAGGTCGTTCAGAAGATTGATGACCTGCGCCTGGATGGAGACGTCCAGAGCGCTGACAGGCTCGTCGGCTATGATCAGGTCAGGGTTCATGATGACCGCCCGGGCAATGCCGATACGCTGTCTCTGTCCGCCGGAAAACTCATGGGGATAGCGGTCCGCATGCTCCCTCACAAGTCCCACCTTCTCAAGCATTTTTCCCACCTGCTCCTCGATGTAGGCCTCATCTTTTATCCCCTGTATCCTCAGCCCCTCCGCGATGATCTCACGGACGGTCATGCGGGGATTTAAGGAGGAAACCGGGTCCTGGAAGATCATCTGGATCTTTGTCACGATCCCGGCATTCTCCTTCTGCTCCTTTAAGGCCGCCTTCATGGCAGCAGTCCTCTCCTTTGCAAAGGCTTTGAATCGCCTTTTCTCCTCCTTCGCCTTTGCAGGCTCTCCCGCCTTTTTGAACGTTTCTGCCCTTTCGGCGCTTTTCCTTCCTTCCGCCTCGATCTCCTCGCGGTAGCTTAAGGTGCCGACGCCGATCCTTTTGCCGTGGAAAAGCACCTCGCCGGAGGTCGGCTTATAAAGGCCGATGATGGAGCGGCCTGTGGTGGTCTTGCCGCAGCCGGACTCTCCCACCAGGCCGAACACCTCCCCCTTTTTGATGGCAAAGCTCACATCGTCCACTGCCCGGAATTTTTTCTTTCCGAAGTACTGCTTTAAATGTCTGACTTCAAGGATATTTTCACCTGTGTTGTTTTGATTCATGCCTGTCCTCCCTGCTCCTCCATCTCCTGCATGCGCCTGATGCGGTCTGTGACACTCTTTGGCGGTTCCACCTTCGGTGCATTCGGATGAAGCAGCCAGGTTGCTGCGCTGTGAGTGTCTGAAATCCGGAACATGGGCGGCTGCCTTTCAAAGTCGATCTGCATGGCATATTTGTTTCTCTCCGCGAAGGCATCCCCCACGGGAGGGTAGATCATGTTGGGCGGCGTGCCGGGGATGGCCTCCAGCTTATCCTTCGTGTCCAGATCCGGCATGGATGCCAGAAGTGCCCAGGTATAAGGGTGGGCCGGCCGGTAGAAGATGTCATCCGCCGTGCCGTATTCCACGATCTTCCCGGCATACATCACCGCAACCCGGTCCGCCATATTGGCCACCACCCCAAGGTCGTGGGTGATAAAGATGACGCTTAACTCTCTCTTTCTCTTGATCTCGTTGATCAGCTCCATGATCTGCGCCTGGATCGTCACATCCAGCGCCGTGGTGGGCTCGTCACAGATCAGGATGTCCGGGTTTGCCGCGATGGCGATGGCGATGACGATAC
>CAYPSH010000140.1:0-4813 GCA_964413445.1 uncultured Acetatifactor sp. | reverse complement strand
GCTACCGTTTACACACAGGATGAGGACGGCGCTTATTTCCTTTACAATATGGCATGCAGCGAGGAAGATTACGCAAAGCTCGTACCCGGCACAAAGATCAAGGTTACCGGCTATAAGTCTGAGTGGTCCGGCGAGGTCGAGATCATCGACGCTACCTTCGAGATCGAGGACGGCAGCTATATCGCTTCCGCAACCGATGTGACAAGCCTGCTTGGCACCGACGAGCTGATCGATCATCAGAACCAGTTCGTATCCTTCAAGGGCATGACTGTAGAGCCCGCTGCGGAAGGCAGCGACGCCGCTTTCCTTTACAACTGGGACGGTTCCGGTGAGGACGGAAGCGATCTGTACTTCAATGTTTCCTTAAACGGCCAGACCTATTCCTTCACCGTTGAGTCTTATCTCTGCGACAACACCACAGATGTCTACGCAGCAGTTAAGAATCTTCAGATCGGCGATGTGATCGACATGGAAGGCTTCCTGTACTGGTATGAAGGCGTGAACCCTCACATCACTTCCGTGACCAGCGCTCAGTAAAAGACATCTTACGGATGTAAAGAAATGACCAAAAAAGCCCCCGGTGCCTGACGGCACCGGGGGTTTTGTACTGTTTACTGCTTTCCTAAAATATCTCTCAGCATCTGGTACAGCTTGTCTATTTCCACAGGCTTTGACAGATGGCCGTTCATGCCGCACTCCACAGTTTTGCGGAGGTCATCGTCAAACACATTTGCCGACATGGCCACAATGGGAAGGGTTTTGCAGTCCTCTCTGTCCATGGCCCGGATGGCTTTCGTGGCATCCAGCCCGTTCATCACAGGCATCATGATATCCATCAGCACCAGGTCGTAGGTCCCGGGCTCAGTCTCACGGATCCTCTCCACCGCCTGTGCTCCGTCGTAGACACAATCCACCTCACAGCGGCAGTCCTCCAGGATGCCCTGGGCGATCTCTGCGTTCAGCTCATTGTCCTCCACCACAAGGATGCGGAAGCCTTCAAAGGAAAACCTTTCCTCCCGCCCGTCCTCCGTGCTGTTCCCGAAGGGAAGCTCCAGGGCAAAGCTGAACACACTGCCGACGCCCGGTTCACTCTCCAGTTCAATCTCGCTGCCCATCATCTTCACAAGACGGCTTGAGATGGGAAGTCCCAGCCCTGCGCCCTTTAAGGAATCAGAGATGCTCTCCCTGTCCTGTTCAAAGGAGCGGAAGACTCTCTGCTGATCCTGCCTGCCGATTCCCACGCCGGTATCTCTGACGGAGAAGAACAGCTTCGCATTCTCACTGTCTATGGGCTCCTCTCTGACTGCCAGCACCACTTTTCCGCGGTCGCCGGTGAACTTCACCGCATTGCCCAGCAGATTGATCAGAACCTGACCGATCCTGAGCCTGTCCGCATTGAACCACTCATGCTTCAGACTCACGTCCTGAATGAACTCAATGTCCTTCTCCTCCACCTGCGGCATGAGAAGCTCAACCGTGGTGTTCAGGAGCTCTTTCATGGAGAAGTGCACGGGCTCCAGCTGCATCTTGCCGCTGTCGATCTGCGACATATCCAGAATGTCGTTTATCAGCCCCAGCAGGAAATCGGAGGAACTCTTGATCTTCTGCAGGCAGTCCAGCATCTTCTCTCTGCTCTGGTTCTCCTGCAGGGCGATGGCCGTCATACCAATGATGCCGTTCATGGGAGTTCTGATCTCATGGCTCATGCGGGACAAAAATTCAGATTTCGCCTTGCTGGCGAGATCGTGCCGCTGCTGGTTTATCTGACTCTGCACAGCATTTCCCAGCTCAGCCAGCCTGCTCCTGCCCTCCTTCGTCTCAAGCACATGCCCTGAGACATTGCGTATGGTAAGGACTCCCATATACGAGCCGCTGTCATAGAGCGGCACCGCATATCCGTTTTCCGACCCTTCCGCACGGCAGAAGACAGATGCCACAGGGGACAGCGGATCCATCTTGTCCCACGCAAGCACGGTCTGGTTTTCCAGAATTTCAAAGAAAGCAGCCCGGTCATCCTCATGGTAACTCAGGGTGCGCTCTGCATCCTCATCCACGCTGTTTTTGTGCCACTGGTATTCGATGTAGACTGTGTGGAAATCCGGCCGGATAACCGCGAACAGCACATCCTCCGCCCCGTAGTACAGCCCGATCTTCCGAAACAGCAGATACATCTGGGCATTCAGATTGTCCCCTTTTCCAAAGAGAGCCAGCGCCAGAGAGACCAGGTTGATATCGGGATCATACTCCGGCGACATAACCTGTCTGCCCGGCCAGTCCGATTCCTTCTCCCCGCTCTCCTGTCCATCCTCCCTCCAGTAATCGTACAGCTTTCCGTCCGCCGATCCGGAGGCGCGAAGCTGTGCGCTTATGGCATGAAGGACAGCTTCCCTGGTCCCTGTCTCTTCCCCGGCGGACGCGATCCCCGCGTGGAAGACAAGGTCAATACTCTTTGGCTGGAACCGCACCAGAAGCTGTACCTGCAGGTTGATCGCCAGTTCGGTCCCGTCCTGTCTTGTCCCGCCGGGCATCCATACGCACACGGCGTCCTCCCTCATACGCAGACAGATGCTTTCCGGCTCCGCAGTCCTGCGCACCAGTTCCCCAAACTCCTCCAGGACCAGCGCCCCGAAGGTGATGCCGTTTGCCTCGCTCATCTCCTGCAGGTTATCCAAAAACAGATAGACAACGGTGCCTTCCGGATTCTTTTTTCTGGACTCCTCGAGCCTCTCCATCCCCGCTGTGTAGGAATAAAAGCCTGTCACAGCGTCCATGACGGACCGCCTCAGCTCCCGCTCTTCCTTTTCCTTCTGCTCCTGAATGTCACAGAATCTGCCGATCAGCTTATAGCGCCTGCCCTCCGCATCACAAATGGTCTTTCCCTTTACGGCTGCCCAGCGGTATGTATTTTGTCCGTCTCTTTTGATCCTGAATTCCACATCCACCTGATCGGGCAGTTCGCTCTTGAGTCCCTGGATCAGATATCTGTCGTCCTCATGCAGCATGCGCTCACCCGGCAGCATCTTTAGAAGCTCCGCGCAGTCCCAATGCCCGTTCATGGTCTCACTGTTTACCACATCGACCGTCTGATGGTCAAAGTCGTAGGAGAAAAACACATCCCTGGTAGTCTCCAGCACCAGCCTGTACAGTTCTCTCTCCTCCAGGAGTGCATTCTCCGTCTCCTTCTGTTTTTCGATCAGATTTTTTACAACCTCATTTGTCTCTTGTTTTTCCTTCTGTTCCATGATTCAACTCCTGAAAAAGAAATCACTGCGGAAACGCTGCTCAGAGCGTTTCCTGCGCCGGAGGGTCAGTCATCTTCAAGCCTTGCCGGATTCCTCGGCGCTGCATGATTCAAGTATATGAAAAATACCAGGTTGATCACAATGCCAAACAGGCTCGCAGTCGGCGCGGACAGGCCGATATATACCAGCGAGTCAGGCATAAGCTTTGACATGGTATAAGCCATGGGCAGTCTCACGATAAAGGACTGTGCCAACCCCTGCAGCATGACAAACAGTGTCTTGTTGTGTCCGTTGTAATAGCCGATAAAGGAGAACAGCACCGAGGTGAGGATTGCCTCCAGGCTGAAGCCCTTTAAGTACTCCGCCGTCTTTAACTGATAGGCTTCGTTGTTCGTAAACAGGCTTGCAAGCTGTCTGCCGCCGAAGAGAGCCATCGCACACATAAAGACACCGATGAAGACGCCAAACGCCATACCGCAGAACATGGTCTTCTTCGCCCGCTCTTCCTTTCCGGCGCCCACATTCTGCGCCACAAAGGAGGACATGGACTGCATCAGGGCTCCGGGTACCAGCATGACGACACTCACCAGCTTGTTTGCGATCCCGTAGCCGGAGGAGGAAGCCAGCTGAATCTCCGCAGTGCTTCCCATGCCGTTTGCAAAGCTTAAGAGGCACATGAACGAGAACTGGGTCAGAAGCTCCTGGAAGGCGATGGGAAGGCCGAGTCTTAAGAATTTCCCCACCTCCGGGCTGAACCTGATGTCCTTTACGGATAAGGTAAAGGGCAGTTTGATCCTCCGGCACACCAGAACAGACAGGATCAGGCTGATGGCCTGCGCCATCACGGTAGCCAGGGCCGCACCTGCCACATCCCACTGGAACACCGCCACAAATAAGAGATCCGCCGCAATATTGACCACACAGGCGATTCCCACAAACAAAAGCGGCAGATTTGCATTGCCGATCCCCCGGAAAATACTGCTGATCAGGTTATAGCCTATGATAAAGACGATGCCTCCGCCGCAGATACGGATGTAGAGAGCTGTCTTCTCATAAGCCTCCTCCGGCGCCTGCATGAGGCCCGCAAGGCTGCCGCCCAGCAAGAGCAAAAGAACTGTCACCACGGCCGCCAGCGCGAGGAAAACCGCGATTGCCCCGCCGATGACCTGCCCCAGCTTGTCCGGTCTCTGCTCTCCCAGATAACGCCCCATAAGGACAGTCACCCCCATCGCCAGACCGTTCAGCACAAAGACCACCAGATTGATCATATTGCTCCCCGTAGACACGGCGGAGATACTCTCGTCCGTTCCGAACCACCCAACCACAAGGATGTCCACTGCGCCGTACATGGTCTGCAGGATCAGCGCTCCCAGGATAGGAAGCATGAAACCGATCAGCTTCTTTGGGATACTGCCAGTGGTAAAATCCATTTTCTCCTGTTTCTTATCTGTTCCCATATCAAAACTTCCTTTCCCAAGACTGTAAATTTCTATTTGTACTTATATCCTATATCATATTATAATTCATCCACTTCGTCAACGAAGTCCAGACCTATCTTTCAGATAAAATTT
>CAYPSH010000139.1:0-4834 GCA_964413445.1 uncultured Acetatifactor sp. | reverse complement strand
TATGAGGTGGTGGCGGAAATACTGGTATTTGTGGATGCGATGGATAAGCTGAAGGGAAAACTGTGAGGGGAGCATGAACAGGAGAAGTACGGGGAGTGCGTGGGAGGAACAGGCTGCGGAATATCTGGAAGCCCACGGTATGCAGATTCGGGAAAGAAATTACCGCAACAGGCACGGCGAGATCGATATCATCGGGGCGCATGACGGTTATCTGGTGTTTGTGGAGGTGAAGTACCGTTCCGGCAGGGCAAAGGGGTATGCCTCGGAGGCGGTGGATCACAGAAAGCAGCGCCGGATCTGTAAGGTGGCGGACTACTACCGCTTTGTCCACAGGCTGGGAGACAAAGTCAGCGTGCGGTATGATGTGGTGGCGGTGCAGGAGAGCCATATTGAATGGATTCAAAATGCTTTTCCGCATATTTATACTTGAATATTAAAATAAGAGGACAGGATAAATGTTTCAGATCAATCGAAAAGGGCGTCCGGACGATAAAAGCATCAGACAAAATGTCTATCTGCTGCCGGAGGGCGGGCAGGAACTGGAGTATCTGACCTTTCCCTCTCTGGAGAGGACAGGGATTGTGAGGCATCTGTTTTCCACCAGGCTGGGCGGTGTCAGCGAAGGCGACTTAGGCACGATGAACTTAAGCTTCACCAGGGGGGACAGAAGAGAGAATGTGCTGGAAAATTATGACAGGATCGGGGCTGTCCTTGGCTGTAAAACGGAGGATATGATCGCCTCCCACCAGACCCATACCACAAACATCAGGCATGTTACCCGTGCGGACAGGGGAAAGGGAATCTTATTTCCCCGGGATTACGAGAATGTGGACGGACTGATCACAGGGGATGACGGTATCGTGCTTGTGACCTATTATGCGGACTGCGTGCCGCTGTTTTTTGTGGACACAGTCCACCGGGCGGTGGGACTGGCCCATTCCGGCTGGCGCGGAACGGCAGAAGGTATGGGAGCCTGTATGGTGGAGGCGATGGGAAAGGCCTTCGGCACCAGACCCGAGCAGCTGACAGCGGCAATCGGCCCCTCTATCTGCGGGGACTGCTATGAGGTCAGTGAGGATGTGGCAGAACGCTTTTTCAGGTTTCCGGGTGCCGTCAGAAAGGGCAGGGCTTCTGGCAAGTATCAGCTGAACCTGTGGCTTGCCAACAGACAGATTTTGAATGACGCAGGGATTCCGGATGCGCAGATTGCTGTCACGGACATCTGTACCTGCTGCAACAGCAGCTATCTTTTCTCACACCGCGCCAGCGGCGGCAGGAGAGGCAATCTCGCGGCGTTTTTGGGGCTTACTTCTGAGCGAAATTAAGAAATTATTCAAAAAATCCAGGCATAACATTTAAAAAATATAAACTACCATATTGTACAGAAAACAAGCGGCTGACATACCGAGGGGAGAAATCGAGATGGCAAATATTCTTGTGTGTGATGATGATAAGGAAATCGTGGATGCGATCGAAATTTATCTGAGTCAGGACGGCTACCGGATCTATAAGGCATATGACGGAGAACAGGCGATCGAAATGCTGAAAAAAGAGGAGATCCACCTTCTGATCATGGATGTGATGATGCCGAAGCTGGACGGGATCCGCGCCACATTAAAGATCAGGGAGAACAGCAGCATCCCGATCATCATTCTGTCTGCCAAGTCGGAGGATACGGATAAGATCCTGGGACTCAACATCGGCGCGGACGATTATATCACAAAGCCCTTTAATCCGTTGGAGCTGGCGGCAAGGGTAAAGTCCAATCTCAGGCGATACACCTCTCTTGGCAGCTTAAACGCCGAAAACAAAGCAATCTATCAGGTGGGCGGCCTTGTCATCAACGATGATACCAAGCAGGTGACTGTGGACGAGGAGCCTGTGAAGCTGACTCCCATCGAATATAATATCCTGCTTCTTCTGGTAAAAAATCAGGGAAGAGTGTTTTCCATCGACCAGATCTATGAGAGCATCTGGAATGAGGATGCCATCGGAGCGGACAATACGGTTGCCGTGCATATCAGGCATATCCGCGAAAAAATTGAGATCAATCCCAGGGAGCCCAGGTATCTTAAGGTGGTGTGGGGCGTAGGGTATAAAATAGATAAGCAGCAGGGCTGAACAGATGCTGCGGGAAAAGAGGGAGTATGAAAAAAAAGCCCGGATTGAAAAGATTGGGATTGGAGCTTGTACAGCATCTGCTGGCTGTGGCGGTGATGGCTGCGGTGGCAGGACTTTTGCTGAATTCTTACATTGCGGTGGAGTCCATCGACGGCACAGAGACCTACCGTATTTTTTCCATGGATGTCAGTCAGGAGTTTGAGGAATCGGACGTGTTCCATGACCTGTTCCGCAATGCGGTTTCCGACATCACGCAGCTTGCTGTCATCAAGGAGCAGCTGGAGACAAATGACGAATTTGACACAAACAAGAAAATAGATGTGACTGCCTATGCCGCGAAAATCGGTGAGGATGAAGGCTGCCGGGTGACGGCAGTGTATGAGCTGGATGACCTGATCAAATGGGGAAAGTACGGCGTCGACGAGACAATCTCCACCATGAGTATGACGGAATTTATCAATTATTTCGGCTATGTCCTGTTTCCGGAGAATTTTATGGTGGACGAATACGGACAGCTTTGTTTTGACGGGTTTTACAGGATTGAGGAGGACGGTGCATTTCAAATCCTTGACGAGGAGGAAATTCAGGCAGATCCCGTATCCGGAAAAAGCGCGGAGGAAATTTTAAAGCTGTCAGAAATGCTTCAGGATTATACGGAGGATCAGCTGGAGGATCTGGTCTTTTCCTACATCATGGGGAAAAATCTGGACGGAATAGAAGTGTCCAGGGAGGATGACGGCAGACTGAGAGTGGCTGTCTCCATGCTGGACTGCCGTTATCCCACCGTTGACGGGAGCAAAAGGATCATCGGTTACGCTGACAACTGGGTGGACTATATGAAGCTGCAGAGCAATGTGGAGTCCGCCATCAATCATCTGACGCTGAACTATCAGAGGTATCAGGTCTGCAACGATGCGTACAGGGAAGGCAATACCAATATGATCTACATGATCCGCATGATGACGGACAGCGGCGTGCAGACCTACACAAATGTTGCGCGGCTTCAAAATGCAAGCGACGAGGATGTGACAGAGTTTTTCTCTGAATACCGCAGATACCTGATCTATTATCCGGACAGTCTTGTCTTCATGGGAAACACCATGCTGAGTGAGGAGGAGCTGGACGGCTATATCAGCGTGTATGATTATGCTTACCCGGATACCACCCATATCTGGATGGGAGTTGACACCGGCTACCCCGTGGAGGGGGATGCCTTTTATGAGGCAAATGCCCTGTACACAAAAATTGTGCCCAACGTGGGTAAGATCCTCGGACTGATCGTGCTGTTTGTGGTCCTCTGGTTTGCCCTTGGCATCTATCTGACTGTGACGGCGGGAGAACGGGAGAACGAGGAGGGAGAGAAGGAATGCCATCTGGCCCGTTTTGACCACATCTGGACGGAAGTGTTCGTTCTCCTTGGAGCAGCCTGCGTGCTGGCGGCTGTCAGAGGATTTCGCGTGATCCTGGATGTGGCGGCAACGGCCGGGGTGATGCCTGTGGAACTGATGGGGTTCCAGCTGACCAACTTGTACCGCTACAGCGCCTTCGGCCTGTACGGGGTATGCGTCAGTGTGGCGCTGGACCTGCTCTGGTTCAGCCTTGTGCGGCGTGTCAGATGCGCGAGCCTGTGGACCGGCAGCCTGCTTCGAAGGATCGGAGTAGGATTCGGGAAATCTGTAAAATTTGTTTTTCGACACAGCAATTCCGTCATCAGTATGCTGATCCCCTACAACCTGTTTCTCTTTCTCAATCTGGCAGGGATGGTGACGCTGTACAAACTCAATCAGCGCGAGGAACAGACAGCATTGCTCCTTGTACTGCTTGGCATTATTGTGCTGGACTGTGTCGTCGGCGTCATGCTGTTTAAACAGAATGCAGAGCGCGTCGAGATCGTTGAGGGCATCAATAAAATCCGTGACGGCGAGGTGGACTTCAAGCTGGATACAGAGAATCTTCACGGGGAGAACAGAGAACTTGCAGATGCGGTCAACAATATCGGCGAGGGCATCCGCAAGGCGGTGAAAACCAGCATGAAGGATGAGCAGATGAAGACGGATCTGATCACGAATGTGTCCCACGACATCAAAACCCCTCTGACCTCCATCATCAACTACGTGGATCTTCTCAAACGGCTGAAAATAGAGGAGGAGCCTGCGAAGGGCTACATTGCGATCCTTGACGGCAAGGCGCAGCGGTTAAAGCAGCTGACGGACGATCTTGTGGAGGCATCCAAGATATCTTCGGGAAACATTGAGCTGAACAGAGAAAAACTGAATCTGACGGAGCTGTTAAATCAGACCATCGGCGAGTTCTCGGAAAAACTGGAAGAGAAAAAGCTCCAGGTGGTATTTGAAAAAGAAGAGCATTCCGCCTATATTTTTGCGGACAGCAGGCGGATGTGGCGGGTTGTGGAGAATCTTTTCAACAACATCTGTAAATATGCTCTGGAGGGAACCAGAGTCTACATTGATGTGGAGACGGAAGACGGGAAAATTGAGGCTTCCGTGAAAAACATATCCAAGCAGCAGATGAACATCCATCCGGATGAACTGACAGAGCGCTTTATCAGGGGGGATTCTTCCCGCACAACGGAGGGAAGCGGACTGGGGCTTTCCATCGCAAAAAACCTGGTGAAGGCCCAGGGCGGGACATTTGAGATCATGCTGGACGGAGACCTGTTTAAGATTGTGATCACGTTTCCGGAGTACACAGA
>CAYPSH010000138.1:0-4852 GCA_964413445.1 uncultured Acetatifactor sp. | reverse complement strand
TCTGAGAGAGCTCCTCATCCGCCTCGATCAGGGGATTGATGTCCGCGATCAGGCCCTTTGCGATATAATTTTCCACAGGGATGAGACTGTCTGCCAGCAGGATGTCCGGCATTCCGCCCGTGATAATATCGTTGTTCAGCTGTGTGGTCCCGGCCGTATAATCGTCATAGGTATTGTACTGGCTGTAGTCCTTTGTGACGATCCTGTAATTTTCATTGCTTCTGTTGAACTCCACCACCCTCTGGACCATGTCGGAATCTATGTAGTTTCCTGCAAGCACAATGACAGTTCTGTCAGCGATCTCCTCCGGAGCCACATAGGTAAACAGACCGGCCTTCAGGTCATTCTCATAATTTTCATAGTACAGGGCGATAAAGCTGTTTTCATCGATCGGGCACAAAGCGGAAATGCTGGTGATATTCACATCGGAATTGATGTAATTCATCATCATCGACACATCCGCATCCCCGGAAGTGTAGCTGTAGACACCAGTGCTGTTTGAGTAGACAAGGGTATCTCCGGCTCCGATATTAATGGAATCAAAGCCATTCCAGGCCAGGGATGCCGGAAGCTCTCCTCTCTCCCCCAGCACACCCGTGTCCAGATCATAATCTGTCACGTAGGTCTTCGTCCAGTCATCCGCATCCATGTAGACGATCGTAAGGCTGCCGTCCTCTCTCGGAAGGATGTACTGATAATTATTCAGCACCTGCGACACGTCGTCCGCAAACGCCTGTCTCCCGGACACAACGCCGTCGGCGCTCACACTGAGGAGATAGGCATTGTCGCCGGTCAAAAGGACATTGAGAGAGCCGTCCTCCCCGGGAAAGATCTTGCCGATGTAGAGCCATTCCTCCCCCTCGTCGATATTTCTCAGATCCTCCAGTTCCACTTCCCAGAGGAATTCTCCCTCCCTGTTCCAGCAGCAGACATAGTCATGCTGCTCACTGACATAATTGTCGGGATCTGAGTAATCCTCATGTGCCTGATAGCGGATGCCATAGATGCTGCCGTCATCGGTCATGGTAAACTGACTGTAGGCGGTATAGTCCCAGGTTGAGCCGTAGTCCTCATCCACCCCATCCACAACTTCCGCCTCTCCTTCATCGGCCGATCTGTCATCCTCCGTCGGATCCTCTCCGTCCGTGTGGTCATCTGAGTCCTCGCCCGGCAGGGAAAGCCAGATGTTTTCCACATCGGTCCCGTCCTCCTTCATGGAAAGCAGACTGACCTTCGTCTCGTCCGTGGACCAGTCCTCGACACGCAGGAGCATATAAAGCCTTCCGTCCAGCAGAGCGGTCCCCCCCAGATCCATATAACCGTTTTCAGAGTCCACAATCTGTGGGAGCTCTATCTCCTGCACCCTGTATACATTTTCCTTTGCGAGAGCGGAATTGGCATTTCCCCCTCCGGTTTTCGAGCCGGAAGTCCCGACTCCTGCGCTTCCTCCGCCGCAGGCACACAAACCCGCCGACATCGTTATGGCAAGTCCGATGCCAAGCGCCTTCTTTACCCAGTTCTTTTTCATTCTATTTCCTCCTCATATTTCTTTTCCTGTCGATGCTTCCTGTTCTTCTCTTCCTGCCAATGCCTTCCTGTTCTTCTTTTCCTCTCTCCGCCTTTCCACAAAGCGCTCTGCCTTATCCTGTATCTTAACTCTCTTTTCGTGGATCGTCCACCCCTTGTGCTTCCACCAATATCCGGACAGGGTCAGCACAACGATAAGTGTATAGAGGTAAAACAATAATTCAAACAGGGTGATGACTGCCAGGATATCCTCATAGCCTCTCGCCACATTTTCCCAATAGGGATAAATGATAGCTTTCCCGTTCATGGAGCGGGTGCCGAAGGCGGGAAGGAGACTGACCCTGGAGAGGAAGGTGTATCTGGAAGAATTTTCCACCACCTCTGTCTCCTTCTGATCCGATCCGAGATTTTCACTGATATAATTGCAGGCGAACTCCGAAACCGGATCCGGCATCACAATCTCATAACAGTTGATGCCGTTGTTCGTCCCCAGCTCGGAGAGCGTCTTGTAGGAGACATATACCAAAGTGCTGTCAAGCCCGGCTGCCTCATGGAGTCTTCCGCTCTGCCTCTCTATGACACCGGTGACAATGTGAGGGATCCCGCCTATGTACACGGTGCTGCCCGCCACGTTGGAGGAGCCGAACAGCTGCCAGGCCGCGTCCTCGTCTATCACACAGTAGTCCTGCATCAGATCATTGCCCGAGAAATACGCGCCGTACAAAAGCTTCTCCGGGTGGAACAAAAAGAAATCCCCGCCTATCCCGACAGCATCCGCGGTTACGCTCCCTCTGTCGGTGGAGACCGTCACCTTGCCGTCGGCGCTGTAGGCATCTGCCCAGAGCCTTGCCCCGGGATTTTCGGATTCCTGCAGCACGGAGGCCTCCGTGAGAGCACTGTCAACGGTATGTTCAAACTCCTGAATGGAATCCTCCGTCATCTGCGCATTGACGGAGAAAAAAACGCTGACCTGGGCTGCGCCGCCCTCCGGGCTCCACCGGGAGGCTGTCGTCTGGGACTCCTGGACGCCCCCCAGATAATGGGCTGTCAGCGTAAGAAGCAGTGCGATCACAAGGGACAGGCCGCTGCTTATGCCAAGTATCAATTTTTTCATCACTAGCCTCGTTTCCGGTTATTTTCTATCCTGCCACAGTTTTCCACCGTCATTTGACGAAATGACGGGATCAGTTGTTGGACAGTCTCACCAGTTTCCCTGCCTCCACCGGCGCCGAGGAAGTGGTGATCACATATTCATATCCGGTGACACCGCCGCTGATGGCTGTCTGGGTATCGTCGCTTGCCAGCACTTCCACATCCACACGGGTTGCCACATAGCGGTTGCCCAGAGGACTTGACTTGGATTCCACGATCAGAATGAACTTTCCGTTGTTATCCTCCCTGACGGCGCTGTTTGGCACGATATAGTCAAAGTTGGCACTCTTCTGTCCCACCGAAATATTCAACGACTGCCCTGCGGTGACGCTTCCCGTCACATCAAAGGTCAAAAGCTTCTTCTGCCCCGGTTCTGTGGTGTCAGGCTTGATGCTCGCAAGCGTCACTTCCACATCGTCATATCTCCAGGCATTGACAAGATCCGCCTTGTCTCCCACGGAGAGACGCTTTGCCTGCTCGTTGGTGACGGAAAAGCTCATGGTATAGCCCTTTCCCTCAGGCTGCAGCACGACCACCGGAGTGTCGGCGGAGGTGGAATTTCCGGCCGTCACATTGATGGCAGTCACGGTTCCGGCGATGTCCGCGTTCACAGTGGCGCCGATCGCCTTGCTGGTCAGCTCATCCACATTCTCCTTTGCCTTGTCGATGGCATCCTGATAAGAGCCAAGGTTATAGGCGTTTGTGATCTTGCTGATCAGCTCATCCAGTGTCTTCTGCTTTGCATCCCTGGCCGCAGTGGCCTCGGTCAGCTTCTTGTTTGCATTGTAAAGGGCAAGCTCATAGGTCTTCTTCTGTCCGTTCAGACTGTCCAGCGTGCCTGTGTTTCCTGTCTTGGCATCGAGGGCCTGCTGAGCCTTTGTCACAGCTAACTCCTTCTGGGCCACAGTCTGAGAGGCATTGTTATAATTCTCCGCCGCATCCAGTGCATCCGCCTTTGCAGCGGTCAGCTCCTTCTCCACACTCGCAAGGCGCTCCCCGACATCCTCTCCGTCCCCGTCGCTGACAGACTCCAGATACTGCTTTCTGCTCTCCAGAGTATCTACCTTGTTGTCCGCCGCAGTCTTCTGGTTTAAGGCCGCAGTCTGGGCATTCGTGGCATCGTTTAACTCCTTCTGCGCCTTGGTGAGCGCCGCTGTCTCCGCAGACACATCCTGGGTGTTGTCCGGGGTCTGGGAGATCTGCATGTCAAAATCATTCACCAGCTGCTGAAGTCTCGCCACCTCATCCGTCCAGGTCGCCACAGTTTTGTCGGCATCGTCAACCGCCTGCTGGTTTTCGGTGATCTGTTTCCTGTAGGTGCTTGCGGGCACATCACTGTCCGCCGCCTGGATATCTGACGCTTTTACATCGGCTGTCAGCAGTGCCAGGTCATAGGCGTTTTGCGCTGCCTCCAGCGCTTCCTTCGCCTCCTTCAGCTCATCGCTCTCCGCATCATCCAGATAGAGGAGCACATCCCCCTTTTCCACCGTATCGCCCACCCGGACGGCAACGCTGGAAACCTTTCTGGACTCCGTCACCTTCACCTCGTAGGGGTCTCCGCTCTCGACTGTTCCCGTGCCCCTTATCTTTGCGGTGATGGTTCCGCTCTGGACGTATTTTGTCGCTACCTCCGGCAGAGAGTAATTCTGGATCGTATTGGAGAAAAAGGTCAGCACCAGCAGCACCGCCAGAAAGATGATGGCCGCCGTCTTTACCCATTCCCTCTTTTTGTTTCCGTTCTCACTCATGTCTGTTCTCCTCTCATGAAAATAAATACCTCAGCCTGATTCCGTCTTCGAGGTTACCATGTCTATTCTTATAATACCTCAGCCCTTCCCCGGCATCATTCCCTTCTCGGGACGCTTTCGCTCACTCCAAACGCAGCGGTACATAAGATTGCAAAGTACGCAATCTAAGTACCGGCGTTCTCCGAATGCCCTCGAAGGAAACAACGCCGGTATCGGGCTTCGAGGTTTCTGACTGTTATAGTACATCGGGAAACTCGAGCCCGGTGGGCGGGCAATGTTTGTTTTGCGCAGACTGCCGATGCCGTGGAGATAGAGACCAAAGTGTCAAAGGACATGACACTTGGAGGTCGGGCTCCCCTCCAGAGCCCGACCGAATCGACCTGGGGCTCATCGGAACGTCCGGCATCGGGTCAAGCAAACACAAA
>CAYPSH010000137.1:3207-4871 GCA_964413445.1 uncultured Acetatifactor sp. | reverse complement strand
GGCTCGTAGTCACTCTTTGTCTTTCCATAGGTTCTCTTGAAAATCTCCTCTATCTCCTCGGTGGTGATGTAATCCGATCTGCCGCTGCCGGTCTGGGTGTTTTTCGCATTTCCCGCCTTTGCATACATGCCACAGGCTTCTTCACCCGCCTGCCCCTCTTCCCATTGTCCGCTGTCCTGCTTGATTTCCTTAGCAAAGCCGCTGTCCGCATGAGCGTACTCCGCCACCCGGTCCCAGGGCACCAGAAAGCCTGCGCCGTGGGCGCAGAAGACGGAGGAAGAAGGATTCTCCACATCGCTCTCCGGGTCATAGCCGATTGCCGCCACGACCTCCTCCGTGTTGTGGCAGGGCTCATAGCCCTTCAGGACACAGGAGAGATGTCCCCTGCCGCCGGTGTAGGCGCTGACCTCTCTCTGGTAATCGCCCAGGGAGGAGACAGGGACACTTCCCGTCAGGATGCCGGTATCCCCGTCCGTGCGGGGCGCATCGAAGGTGCCGTTCTTCTTCCGGATGTCAGACATGGCTCTGCCAATAGATGCGCTCGGCACCTCCAGAGTAAAGGAAAACACCGGCTCTAACAGCACGTTTTTTGCCTGCATCAGTCCCTGGCGCAGGGCTCTGTAGGTAGCCTGTCTGAAATCGCCGCCCTCCGTGTGCTTTGGGTGCGCTCTGCCGGTTAAGAGAGTGATCTTCACATCCGTCAGGGCAGATCCCGTGAGCACGCCCGGATGGATTCTCTCCTCCAGATGGGTGAAGATCAGCCGCTGCCAGTTTCTGTCCAGGGTGTCCGTCCCGCAGGCACTCAGTATCTGGATGCCGCTTCCCGGCTCTCCGGGTTCCAGCTTTAAATGGACCTCCGCGTAATGGCGCAAGGGCTCAAAATGTCCGATCCCCTCCACGGTGTCCGCAATGGTCTCCTTATAGACAATACTGCCGTCCCCGAACTCTGCCTCCAGCCCGAACCTCTCAAGCAGCAGCCGTTTTAAGATCTCCAGCTGGACCTCGCCCATGACCTGGACATGGATTTCTCTCAGGGCTTCCCGCCAGACAATCCTTAATTCCGGCTCTTCCTCCTCCAGCTGGCGAAGCTGCCCCAGCACCTTCACCACATCGCAGCCGGGCGGCAGGATGAGCCTGTAGGTCAGGACCGGTGCAAGGGCGGGGGAGGTGACATCCGCCTCCGCTCCGAGGCCCTCTCCCGCAAAGGTTTTATCCAGTCCCGTCACGGCGCAGATGCCTCCCGCCGCCACAGTCTCCGCCATCTGAAAGCGGGCTCCGGTATAGATGCGGAGCTGATCCGCCTTCTCCTCCCAGATACCGGCCTCATTCTGTGCGCTGTTTCGGTTGCTCACAGGCATTTTGACGTTCAGCACGCCGCCCGTGACCTTCAGGTGGGTCAGGCGGGCGCCGTTCTCATCCCTGGAAATCTTGTAGACTCTGGCGCCGAACTCCTTCCCGTAGTCAGGCATACGCGTATATCGGCCAAGTCCCTCCAAAAGCTCCTCCACGCCGGACAGCTTCAGCGCCGAACCGAAGTAGCAGGGGAAGACCTGTCTGTTCTTTACCGCCTGTGCGATTGCCTCATCCGACACTGCGCCGGTCTCCAGATACTCCTCCAGCAGGCTCTCGCTGCACATGGCAAGGGCTTCCTGATGATCCCGCCC
>CAYPSH010000137.1:0-3107 GCA_964413445.1 uncultured Acetatifactor sp. | reverse complement strand
GGGCCGCTGCCGAACTCGATGCAGTTTTGGTCGAGGCCTGCCTTCAGCTTCTGAAGGAGGGATTCTTTGTCCGCACCGGGCTGATCCATCTTGTTGATAAACAAAAAGACCGGGATCCCGTACCGGTCAAAAAGCTTCCAAAGGGTTTTCGTATGCCCCTGGATGCCGTCGGAGGCGCTGATCACAAGGACAGCATAGTCAAGCACCTGCAGGGTGCGCTCCATCTCCGCCGAGAAATCCACATGACCCGGGGTGTCTAAGAGGGTGATATCCACACCTTTCCAGGAAATATCCGCCTGCTTGGAGAAAATGGTGATCCCCCTCTCCCGCTCCAGGGCGAAATTGTCCAGATAAGCATCCCCGTGATCCACCCTGCCCAGGCTCCTCAGGTTCCCGCAGGTATAGAGGAGCGCCTCAGACAGCGTGGTCTTGCCCGCGTCCACATGTGCCAAAAGGCCGATGCAGATATGTTTTTTTGCGTTTTCAGTGGGATGGCTGCCCATAGATGTTTCTCCTGTGCTCGGTCACGTTTTAATATGTTGTTTTATAATTTTATTATTGTCCGAATATAATATTTATGATATGATAGTCTTATTCAATGTAAGCATCGGCCGGATGGCAATGTATGTTCAAATTTTAATATATTCAACCAGGGAGCCGATGGGGCGATATATACCAGTTGCCGAGTACTTTCAGAAGGGAGCTGGTGCCAATGGTTACATATCCGGATCTAATTCAGTTTGTGATTATGCTCTGCGCTGTTGTCACTCTTGTTATTTACGCACAACGCAAAAAGTAGCGCCCCTGTCCTGGTAAGATAAGGCGCTGCTTTTTGGCTTATTATATTACCGGCGGCTAGGTGTACTCTAGCCATCGGCTCTCTTGTTGAATATATTATAACAATGCTGTATTTCTAAGTCAATAAAAAACTAATATCTTGACAATTCATATTCCGTATTTTATCATAGGGAAAAACGCTAGGGGAGCACATCGCTGAGACTGAAACGGATGGTTCATCCGTTCTGACCCTCACTACTTGAACCGGGTAATACCGGCGTAAGGAAGCAAAGACAGACACCAATGCAGTTTATTTTGCTGCACTGTGGCATACGTCTGTCCGATGTCGTCCCTCCTTAGCCAGATTAAGGAGGATTTTTTTATGTCAATCAAAACAAAACAACTTGTCTTTTCCGCCGCGGCCATCGCCCTGGCAACCGTCATCTCCACTGTCGTGAAGCTTCCGAGCCTGCCAAACGGCGGCTCCGTCACCCTGTTTTCCATGCTGATCATCTGTCTGATCGGCTACTGGTACGGTCCGAAGATCGGCATCATCGCCGCTGTCGCCTACGGCATCCTGCAGTTTATCACAGGGCCATACGTGGTACATCCCGTGCAGGTGCTCCTGGACTATCCTCTGGCCTTCGGAGCCCTGGGGCTGTCCGGATTTTTCAAGGATAAGAAGCACGGGCTGCTTGTGGGCTACCTTGTCGGTGTCTTCGGCCGCTTCGTGTTCCACGAGATCTCAGGACTGATCTTCTACACCACCTATGTGGGCGATTTTACGGGGAACGCCGCTGCCGTCTGGGCCTCCACCCTGTACAACTTAAGCTATCTGCTTCCGGAGGCGGTGCTGACCGTGATCCTGATCCTGCTGCCGCCCGTGCAGAAAGCGCTGGGCAGTGTGAAGGCTACGGCTACGGCCTAAGCTGTCCTCACACCCGCGCCCTCCGAAGTCAAGGAAATGCTGGTTAAACCAGCATTTTCTTAGTGCCTCCGGCGGATGCGCACGAATTTGCAGCAGAATAAGCTTCTTCGCAGCGCAGATTCGGCGCAGGAAACGCTTTCATCAGCGTTTCCTTAAAATTCCCCTATATGGAAGGAATACAGCAGCTTCTCCTTCACGGGCTTTCCGGTGAGGTTCTGCAGTGCCTCCGCGTAATAATCCAACTGAGTCTCATAGCGGTTCCACAGTTCTTTCATGCTGTGGACCGCATCTGTCTTGTAGTCGAGGAGCACCAGACCGTCCTCCTCCTCAAAGAAGACATCTATGATACCCTGGATCAGCACGGTTTCTTCCTCCGGGAAATCGCCTCCCAGTCTTTCTGCGGAAACGCCCATGACAAAGGGCTGTTCCCTGTGAAGCTTTCCCTCCCGGAGGGCCCGGCACATTCTTGCCGCCAGGTCTGTGTTTAAAAATCCCAGCAGTTTCTTCCTGTCCACCGCCCCGAAATATTCCGCGGGAAGCCTCTTTTCTTCCTTTTCTTTCCTGAGGAAGGCGGCAAGCGCCTCCTCTCGCTTTTCTTCCTTTTCCCCGAGAATGCCCTCAAAATCCATCAGTTCCATCACCCTGTGGTAAGCGTTTCCTCTGACGGCTCCGGTGATCTTCTCCTCGCCTCTCCTGAACGCCGGGATGTAGGGCTGCACTTCCTTTTCCTCAAAGGCATGGTAGGCCTCCTCGTCCTTGTCGGCCATGGCCGCAATCTTCAACTCCGAGACCGTTGTCTTGGTGTAGAGGCCCTCCAGCTGCTTGTGGGCGTAGGGGGTATGCAGCCTGGTTTTCAGCCTTTCCAGGGCTTCCTCATCCCTGAAGGCGGCACTCTCCTCCAGAAGTCTCTTTCTGTCGTAAAGCGCAAGCTGCTCCCGCACTGCATGCTCCGCAAGTTCTTCCCTGCCCGTCACGCTCACCCGGATGCCGGTTCCGGCAAGCACAGGCAGCAGAAGATCCATGTAGCTGCCCGCCTCCATAAAGTCAAGGTAGGACAGGCTGTTTCCTCCCGCCTGGCTCTGCAGCTCCCACTTCTCCTGCGCCTTGTCCAGGACAGCAGTCAGGATCAGCTTTTCCTTCGCTCTGGTGAAGGCCACATAGAGGACTCTCAGCTCCTCGGAAAGGCTGTCCTCCAGAAGCTTCTTCGACAGCACCACCCGGCGCAGCGTCTTATTGCGGATTCTTCTGACAGGGTCCACATAGTCCGTGGCCAGCCCCAGATCCATGTCCGCGATCAGAGACTGGTTCACATCCTGCTTGTTGAAGCGCTTGCTCAGGGCCGACACAAAGCAGATGGGAAATTCCAGGCCCTTGCTCTTGTGGATGCTCATGATGCGCACCA
>CAYPSH010000136.1:3431-4871 GCA_964413445.1 uncultured Acetatifactor sp. | reverse complement strand
TGCAGGGCGGCGCGCAGCTCGACGGAGAGAGAATCACAGACACAAAGGCGATCGTGATCAGGGAAGATACGGCTGAACTGAAGATGGGGAAGTCCAGGTTTTTCCGGATCATTCGCCGCTAACGGTATGTTTTTGGAAAATCAGGATTTGGGCAGGCAGCCTTTTAAGCCGGAAGAAATCGTGGTACAATGGTTACAGATGACCGGAATGTGTGCTTTTGGCCTGAAGGGTATCAGGAGAATGGAGGAAACGAACATGAACAAGAGCGCTTTATATCAATTATCTTACGGAGTTTACGTGGTGAGTACCTGGGACAAGGGTAGAGCGACGGGCTGCACAGCCAACAGTGCGATGCAGATCACTTCCAACCCGGCTACCGTCGCGGTCAGCATCAATCATGACAATTACACGAACCAGTGCATCGCGGAGACCGGAAAATTTGCGGTTTCCATCCTGGGGGAGCACACGGATCCGAGTGTTATCGGAACCTTTGGATTCTACAGCGGCAAAGACATCGATAAGTTCGAGAAGGTCCAGCCTGTGATGAAGGAATATATGCCTGTCGTGGAGGACGCCTGCGCCTATATCGTGTGCGAGGTCATCGACAAAATGGAGACTTCCTCCCACACCGTATTTCTGGGAAAAGTGATCGATGCGGATGTGCTCAAAAAGGATGATCCCATGACTTATGCTTACTATCACAACGTCATCAAGGGCAAGAGCCCCAAAAATGCACCCACCTATCAGGGGGAGTAGAGTCGGAGAGTATCGTATGGCTGTCATCAAAAATGTACAGGAAAAATATATGAGGGAAGCCCTGAAACAGGCGGCAAAGGCGTATGCGCTGGGGGAAGTCCCCATCGGATGTGTCATTGTCCATGAGGGAAAGATCATCGGGAGAGGCTACAACCGCCGCAACACAGACAAGAATACCCTTTCCCACGCCGAGATCACAGCCATCAAAAAAGCAAGCAGGGTGATCGGGGACTGGCGGCTGGAGGAATGCACGCTATATGTCACCCTGGAGCCCTGCCAGATGTGTGCCGGAGCCATCATCCAGGCGAGAATCCCGGAGGTCGTCATGGGCTGTATGAATCCCAAGGCGGGCTGCGGGGGCTCCATCTTAAATATACTGGAGATGCCGCAGTTTAACCATCAGGCACAGGTGACGCGCGGGGTCCTGGAGCAGGAGTGCAGCGAGATGCTGAAAACCTTTTTCACGGAACTGAGGATTCGGAACAAGGCGGAAAAAGAGGCCGGGAAAAACATTTCAGAATAGTCACAGGCTTATTTCTTTCCTTTTCTCTTTTTCTTTTTCCTGCTTTTTGGCGGTGCGGGGACTGCCTCAATATCATCATCGTCCCGCTCGTCAACTCCCGCATTGTACTCTTTCAGCTCGGGGAAAGCGGCGCTGTAGGCCTCGGAGGTTTCTGAGGTCTC
>CAYPSH010000136.1:0-3331 GCA_964413445.1 uncultured Acetatifactor sp. | reverse complement strand
TCTATCTCTTTTTCGGTATCGGCATCAGGCAGGATATCAGGTTCCGGGACTTCGGACTCTTCGAGCTCTGCCGAGGTCATGTCTTCCATTCCATCCGATCCATCCGGTCCATCCGGCAGAGTTTCATCGGTCTCTTCCGATCCTGAGATCTCCTCCGGCTCCTTTCCCTTCGGGATGCTGCCGGACAAAAACAGGGCTGCCTTTGCGCTGATCGGGCCTACCATCTCATAGAGGACGGAGGAGGACAGGATGATAGTGAGCAGGAGGTTTCCGGTTTCGGCGGGCAGCATGCGCTGTCCGAGAAAGGCGAGGCCGATCGCCACGCCCGCCTGGGGAATCAGCGCAAGACCTATATATTTTCTGATCTCTGCACTTGTTTTCATTGTAAGGCAGCTTAGGTAAGCCCCGAGATATTTCCCGACGATACGGATGAGAAAATAGCACACGCCGATGGAGCCTGCGGTTGCCAGAGCACTTACGTCAAGGTTCATCCCTGATACAATGAAGAAGACAGACATGATCGGCGGCGTGAAGTTATTGATCTGGCGGAACAGCTTTTTGTCCCTTGTGAGGTTTATGTAGACAGCGCCGAATACCATACAGGACAGAAGAGGTGAGATATCGACTGCGGCGCAGAGACCGGAAATACCCAACAGCATGGCGATCGCCAGGATCAGGCGGTTGTCCTTGCTCCTTGCGGGGATTAAAAGGCGGCTCAAAAAGTACCCGCAGAAAATGCCGAGTACGATGAAGAGGAGATTTAAGGCGATGGGGGTCAGAATCCCGTTTAAGGAGAGCGTGCCGGAGGCCTTCCCGTTGATAAAGGCGGAGACGACGCTGAAAGCCAGCAGGCAGACTACGTCATCCAGGGCGACAATCTGCAGAAGCGTGTCCACAAATTCGCCCTTTGCCTTGTACTGATTGATGGTCATCATGGTGCTGGCGGGTGCTGTTGCAGTCGCGATCGCGCCCAGAACCAGGGCAAATCCCCAGTCCAGACCAAACAGAAGCTTTAGCGAGAGCGTCACGAGAACTCCGGCGGCCAGCGCTTCGCTGATCGTGATGACGATGATCCGCTTTCCCGTCTGCATCAGAACTTCCTTTTTGAAAAATTTTCCGACGCCAAAGGCGATAAAGGCGAGAGCCAGATCACTGACAAAGCCCATCGAGGTGATCATCTCATGAGGGATCAGATCCAGAAAATAGGGACCGATCACAATCCCGGCGAGGATGTACCCGCTCACCTTTGGCATATTCAGGGTATTTGTGAGCCTTGTCATGATGAAGCCCGAGAACAGTATAATGGACAAAACCAGAAGTACCTGTGTCTCAGAATTCAGTTGGCTGAGAAAATTGATCATAATGACACCTCCCGCCATAAATAAAAAAAGTAAGGCGGCACATTGACCGGGCATGTCCTTCCCTTACTTCGATTTATATCTTTTTAATAGACTGATTCTAACTAAAACTGGGAAAATTGTCAATAGATTTTGGTATTGCAGTACAAAAATTGCATATTTTACACAAAAAGGACAATGCGGGTAGAAACAACAGAGGAGTGAATGCAATGGGTAAACGGATTCTGCTGATCAATGATATGGTGGGGTATGGAAAGGTGGCACTGTCGGCAATGATGCCTGTGCTTTCCCACATGCAGCATCAGGTATATAATCTTCCCACAGCCCTGGTCTCCAACACCCTGGATTACGGGAGATTTGCCATGCTTGAAACCACGGACTATATGGCAGACGCCATGGCAGCCTGGAAGGAACTGGGCTTTGCATTTGACGCGGTGGCAGCCGGCTTTATCGTCTCAGAAAAACAGGCACGGCTTGTGATGCGCTTTTGCGAAGAACAAAGGGCAGACGGCGCATTGATCTTTGCGGATCCGATCATGGGAGATCATGGGAGGCTGTACAACGGAGTCGCCGAAACAACAATAGCTTACATGAGAGAGCTGGTGCAGGTATCTGATTTTATTGTGCCGAACTACACGGAAGCGGCCTATCTGGCAGGAGAAGCTTATCAGGCAGATGGAATGAGGGAGGCGGAGGTGGATCACTTGCTGGAGAGACTGCTGTCAGTGGGGGCAAAATCCGTCGTGATCACCAGCGCAAGAGTGGACAACCGCGATGCGGTGATCGTATATGACCATAAGAAGAATCAGAGGGATATACTGCACTTTTCGGGCATTCCGGTGCGTGTCCCGGGCGCAGGAGACCTTTTCCACGCAATTTTCATTGCCAACATCTTATCCGGGAGCAGTCCGGCGGAAAGTGCCGGGAGGGCAATGAACCTGATCGGAGAACTGATCAGGTTAAACAGGGACAGGATTGAAAGCTGTAAGGGAATACCGGTTGAAAACTTCTTTTCTATGCTGGATCAGTGAACGGATGCAGGGTGCAATGTCATTTTTTGCCGATCCTATGCCGATAATAAGAAAACAGGGAAAATGGGAAAGGCAGGGTGATCATAATGAAACAGAGTCCGGCAGAAAACAGTGCGGCAGGGAAAAGCGGATTTGACCTCTCTTCCGCTGCGCTCCACCTGATTGCAATGACCTCCATGCTGATCGATCACACGTTAAAAACAGTGATTGAGAGTGACAACTGGATCATTGTACTGGGGCGGCTCGCCTTTCCGATCTTTGCGTTCATGGCGGCAGAAGGATATTACCGCACCCGCAATTACCGAAGATATCTCATCAGGATGCTTCTGTTTGCCGTCCTGTCAGAAATACCTTATGATCTGATGAAAACCGGACAGATGGCCGACTGGTATGACCAGAACGTGATCTGGACCTTTCTGCTGGCGCTCCTGTGCATCCGCCTGATCGATCTCGCAAAGAAAAAGGGGAAGAGATGGGCCTTTGTCCTGACGGCAGCTGCAGTCACCTTCGCCGGTTTTCTGCTGGGTATGCTGTTTATGACAGATTACAACGGATTCGGCGTGCTGACGGTATTGATCTTCTATCTTTTTCATGAGCGGACATGGCAGAATAAGCTGGTGCAGTTTGCACTATTGCTTTTTATAAATGCAGTGGCTCTGGGAGCATTTGGACCGGCCCTTGCGGTGCCCCTCTTCGGAAAGGAGCTGGAAATCCCGCTGCAGGGCTTTGCCGTGTTCTCGCTGATCCCGATCTGGATGTACCGCGGAAGGCAGGGCCATCACAGCAAAGCCTTCCAGTATTTCTGCTATGCGTTTTACCCGGTACATATGCTGATCCTGTCGGCGATCGCAAAGGTTCTGTAGCCGCCTGGAGGCACGAGTTTATTGAATGAGGAGGATGTGAAGAATGGTTTCCATAAAGGATGTGGCAAGGCAGGCCGGA
>CAYPSH010000135.1:0-4902 GCA_964413445.1 uncultured Acetatifactor sp. | reverse complement strand
GAAGCCATCGCAGGAGTGACCGCCGCGACGGGTACAGGCGCAGGGAAGGCCGGAAGCCATCGCAGGATTGACCGCTGCAGCGGAATATGCTGCTTTGCAGCGCAAATCCGGCGCAGGAAACGCTTTCATCAGCGTTTCCTTAGCTTTGAGCAGTGATAAAAAATAATATTTCGGAAAGGAAAGATGGTATCATGAGAGTAGGAATGGGATATGATGTTCACAGACTGACAGAGGGCAGAGATCTGATCATAGGCGGTGTCAGGATACCTTATGAAAAGGGGCTTCTGGGACATTCGGATGCTGATGTACTGCTGCATGCGGTCATGGACGCACTGCTGGGAGCGGCGGCTCTGGGAGATATCGGGAAACATTTTCCGGACACGGACCCTGCCTACAAGGGGATCTCTTCTCTGGTACTCTTAAAGAAGGTGGGGGAACTGCTTTCCAACCAGGGATATTTTATTGAAAACATAGATGCGACGATCATTGCCCAGGCTCCGAAGATGCGCCCCTTTATCGATACCATGCGGGAAAATATCGCGGATGCGCTGGAGATGGATGTAAGCGGTGTGAACGTCAAGGCGACTACCGAGGAGGGACTGGGCTTTACCGGCTCGGGGGAAGGCATCTCGGCCCAGGCCGTCTGTATGCTGACAAGTCCCTTTGACATGGCGGCCGGACAGCCCGCGGGCAACTGTGCGGGCTGCGCAGGGTGCAGAAAATAGGTTGACAAAACCGTGAAATTTGCATATTCTGTATAAGGATAAGAAAAATGCGGTGAAATGCATTTGACTTTAAGCAGAGTGGAACCGCGGATAAATTCGTCTCCTGGGTGGATTTATCTGCGTTTTTTTTCTACTGCTGACAGATTCGGGAGGGGTGTCATGGGCTTTGTCAGAAACATCAGGGAAGAAATTGCCATCATCAGAGAGAGAGACCCGGCGATCCATTCATCCATGGAAGTATTTTTATATCCCAGCTTTAAGGTTATGCTGCACTATCGTATAGCGCACAGACTTTATGAGAAGAAGCACTATTTCCTCGCCAGATGGGTTTCCCAGAGAGGTGTGAGAAAGACGGGGATCGAGATACATCCCGGCGCACAGATCGGCAGGGGCTTTTTCATCGACCACGGAAACGGTGTGATCATCGGTGAGACAACCATTATCGGAGATAACGTGACCCTGTATCAGGGAGTGACCCTGGGAGGAACCGGAAAGGAACACGGAAAGCGCCACCCCACCATCGGAAACAATGTGATGATCAGCGCAGGCGCGAAGGTGCTGGGCTCCTTCACCATAGGGGACAACTCCAAGATCGGCGCGGGAAGCGTAGTCTTAAGTGAGGTCCCGCCCAACTCCACGGTTGTGGGCGTGCCGGGCAGAGTGGTGAAGAGAAACAACATGGCTCTCCCCCAGGAATCTTTGAACCAGACAGACCTTCCGGACCCTGTGCGGGAGGATATCACGGTGCTCCAGAGGGCAAACTCGGAGCTGACCAACAGGCTTCTTGACCTGGAGCAGGAGCTGAAGCAGATGAAGAGAGAAAGGAACGGACAGAATGGAAAATAAGCTGTATTTTTATAATACATTGACCAGAAAGGTGGAACAGTTTGTGCCCAATGAGGACGGGAAGGTGGGAATGTACACCTGCGGACCTACTGTATATCATTACGCACATATCGGAAACCTGAGAAGCTATATCATGGAAGATCTGCTGGAGAAGACCCTCCGCTACATCGGATACGATGTGAAGCGCGTGATGAATATCACGGATGTGGGGCATCTGTCCAGCGATGCGGACACCGGCGAGGACAAGATGGTCAAGGGCGCAAAGAGGGAGCACAAGACAGTGATGGAGATCGCGAAGTTCTACACAGACGCTTTCTTTGACGACTGCGCAAAGCTGAACATCAAGACGCCGGATGTGGTGGAGCCCGCCACCAACTGTGTGCCGGAGTTCATCCACATGATAGAGGTTTTGCTGGAGAAGGGCTTTGCCTATGCGGCGGGCGGCAATATCTATTTTGATACCTCCAAATTAAAGGATTATTATGTGTTCTCCAACCACAACGAGAAGGAACTGCTGGTCGGAGTGCGCGACGATGTGGAGGAGGATGACAACAAGAGAAACAAGAGCGATTTTGTGCTTTGGTTCACGAAATCCAAGTTCGACGACCAGGAGTTAAAGTGGGACAGCCCCTGGGGAGTGGGATATCCGGGCTGGCATATCGAGTGCTCCTGCATCAGCATGAAGCATCTGGGCGAATATATGGACATCCACTGCGGCGGTGTGGACAACATTTTCCCGCATCACACCAATGAGATCGCGCAGAGCGAATCCTATCTGGGGCACAAGTGGTGCAATTACTGGTTCCATGTGCACCACTTGAACGACAAGTCCGGCAAGATGAGCAAGTCAAAGGGCGATTTCCTGACGGTCTCCCTGCTGGAGAAAAAGGGCTATGATCCCCTGGTGTACCGTCTGTTCTGCCTGCAGTCCCACTACCGCAAGCCGCTGGAATTTTCCTATGAGGTGCTGGACAATATGAGCGCAGCCTACGACAAGCTGGTAAAAAGAATCGGCACACTGGACAAAAGCGGCGAGCCGGACAAGGCTGCAATGGCGGAATACAGGAGTCAGTTCGAGGCGGCGCTCTGCGACGACCTGAATTCCTCCATGGCGATCACAGTGCTCTACGACATGTTAAAGAGCGATATCTCCGATGCGACCAAGTACGCTCTGGCGGAAAGCTTTGACGAGGTGCTGTCCTTAGACCTGACGACAGCCCATGCGGCGAAGGAAGCGGAGAACAGCTCTGTGGATGCCGAGCTGGAAAGCTATGTGCTGGCAAAGATCGAGGAGAGAAAGGCAGCCAAAAAGGAAAAGGACTTTGCAAGGGCGGATGCCATCCGCAGTGAGCTCCTGGAAAAGGGGATTGTGCTGGAGGATACCAGAGAGGGTGTAAAATGGAAGAAAGCGTAACCGGAAAAAACCGGGAGAACGAAGCGCAGGAGAGCTTTCTTCTGCAGATCCTGGCGGCTTTCCCGGGAAGGCAGCAGGATGTGCGCGCCTACTCGCCGCTGACCCTTGCCTACATCGGGGATGCCGTCTACGATCTGATCATCCGCACAGTGGTGGTGGAGCTCGCAAACCGCCCCGCCAATGATCTGCACAGGATCACCGTAAAATATGTGAGCGCCACGGCGCAGGCAAAGATCGTCACTGCCCTGATGGAGTATTTTACGGAGGAGGAGCATTCTGTCTACCGCAGGGGAAAAAATTCAAAGCCTCACACCACGGCAAAAAATGCCACCGTCGGGGACTATATGAAGGCAACCGGCTTTGAGGCGGTGTTAGGCTATCTGTATCTGACCGACCGGACGGAGCGCGTCCTGGAACTGGTTAAAAAAGGGCTGGAGCTGACCGAATTGTATCCGGGGCGCGAAAAGCGCCCGAAATGAACGGATGCCGGGGAAACGGCAAGGCTTTGCAGGAAAAGAAACAGGAGAAAATATGTCATATCAGGAATTTACAATTGAGGGCCGCAATGCCGTGATCGAGGCATTCCGCTCCGGCAAGACCATAGACAAGCTCTATGTGCTGGACGGCTGCCAGGACGGCCCGGTCATGACCATCAGGCGCGAGGCCAGAAAGCAGGATACCTTAGTGAAGTTTGTCACAAAGGAGCGTCTCGACCAGATGTCACAGACAGGGAAGCACCAGGGCGTGATCGCCGTGGCCGCGGCCTATGAATATGCGGAAGTGGAGGATATGTTAAAGGCAGCGAGAGAGAAGGGGGAGCCTCCTTTTCTGTTTCTGCTCGACAACATCGAAGACCCTCACAATCTGGGAGCGATCATCAGGACGGCAAACCTGGCGGGAGCCCACGGCGTGATCATCCCCAAAAACAGGGCCGCAGGGCTGACCGCGACGGTTGCGAGAACCTCGGCGGGTGCCCTGAACTACACGCCGGTGGCAAAGGTGACCAATCTGGCGAAGACCATCGAAGACTTAAAGAAGGAAGGTCTGTGGTTTGTCTGCGCGGATATGGGCGGGACAACGATGTACGACCTGGATCTGAAGGGTCCTGTCGGCCTGGTCATCGGAAACGAGGGAGAAGGCGTGGGCAGACTGGTCAGGGAAAAGTGTGACATGATCGCCTCCATTCCCATGAAGGGTGACATCGATTCCCTGAATGCATCTGTTGCGGCAGGGGTTTTGGCCTACGAGATCGTAAGGCAGAGGATCAGGGGATAATGGGGGAAAGATATTCTGACTATGAATATTGCACAGATGATGAGCTGATCGACAGGCTCCGCCGTGGGGAGGAGCCTGTCATGGACTACATCTGTGACAAATATAAGAATCTTGTGCGGAGCAAGGCAAAGTCCATGTTCATCCTGGGGGCGGACAACGAGGACCTGATACAGGAGGGCATGATCGGGCTCTTTAAGGCGGTGCGCGGCTACGACTGCGGCCGGGATGCCAGCTTTTCCACCTTTGCGGAGCTCTGTGTCAGCAGACAGATGTACACGGCGGTCCAGGCTTCCAAGAGGTTAAAGCACCATCCGTTAAACACCTATATCTCCCTGGATGGCCGGGGAGCGGCACAGGGAGACGGACAGGAGGGCCCGGGGCTGGCGGAGCTTCTGGCGGGCAGGGCAGAGATGAGCCCGGAGGAGCTTTTCCTCGACAAGGAGAGAGTTGCCTTTCTGGAAAAGGCCATCGAGGAGGAGCTGAGCGATTTTGAAAAGCAGGCGCTGGAGCTCTATATGACGGGCATGAGCTACACCCAGATCGCGAAGGTCTTAGGCCGGGATGAAAAGGCTACCGACAATGCGCTGGGGAGGGCGAGGACAAAAGTGAGGGAGGTGCTGAAAAGATCACAGCCGTGAAGCT